>NZ_JBBGYS010000051.1:0-45853 GCF_037479595.1 Pseudomonas sp. MYb541
GTCCGCCTTGCGCGGAATCAGCACGACCTGCGCCGGAATGTTCTTCAGAATCTGCCGGTGAATCTTCAGGTCATACCCCGAATCGATACGCTTCACCCGTTTGGTCAGCAACGTGGCCAGCCACGGGTAATCCTCTGTGCGCGGCGCCTGGATGCTCACGTCGCACTGGTAATTCACCACGTCGGTCGCAATTGCATCCAGCTGGTGGCGCAGTTCTTCGATATTGGTGAGGTTCAGCGCCACGGTGGTGCTTGGCGCCGCTGGGTCGATGACCTTGGCGGCGGGCTTGGCTTCGGCGGCCTTGAGGGCCTCCTCCGCTTTATCCAGCTCCACTTTGCGGGCGTGGGTGATGGCGCTGTTGACGCCGCCGGTCAGTGCGGGCGCCTTGGGCATCAGGGCGCGGGCGCGGCTCAGGGCGGTTGCAGCGGCGTTGACGTCACCCTTTTGCAGCACGATCTGGCTGCGCTGCAGGTAGGCTTCCGCCAACTGACGCTGATAGTTTTCCAGCGTCGGGTCGTTGGGCGACTGGGCTTGCAGTGCCGCCAGTTGGTCTTCGGCAGTGGCCAACTCGCTGCTGGCCAGGTTTTGTTCCAGCTGCGCGATGGCCGCAGCGCGTGCGTCCGGGGCCTCGGGGGCGGCGGGCGGTGTGCTTTGACAGGCGCCCAGCAGCAGGGAAAATGCGGCAAGGAGCAGATAACGGGAGGTGAACGGCTTCATTCCTGCGACTCTCTATTTGCGCAAAAAGCGAGCAAGTCTACACCCCTCGACGGGGCAGGACAAAACTCAGCAGAAACAGGGCGGCGGCCGTGACCACAATCGATGGCCCGGCTGGCGTGTCCTTGAACCAGGACAGCGCCAGGCCCCCGCACACGGCAAGCATCCCCAGCACACTGGCGCCGACCGCCATCTGCTCCGGCGAACGGGCATGGCGCTGGGCGGCGGCTGCGGGAATGATCAGCAGCGATGTGATCAACAATACGCCGACAATCTTCATCGCGACAGCAATCACCACGGCGATCAACAACATCAGGGCCATGCGCAGGCTTGGCACGGGTAAGCCTTCCACCGTGGCCAGTTCTTCATGCACGGTGATTGCCAGCAACGGTCGCCACAGGGCCACCAGCAAGACCAGCACGGCCGCGCTGCCACCGAGGATCCACGCAAGATCAGTGGTGCTGATTGCCAGCAGGTCGCCGAACAGGTAGCCCATCAGGTCGATGCGCACTTCATGCATGAAGCTCAGCACCACCAGGCCCAGGGACAGCGTGCTGGGCGCCAGGATGCCCAGCAACGTGTCGGAGGCCAGTGGCTGGCGTTGTTGCAGGGTCACCAGCAATACCGCCAACAGCAGGCAGCCCACGGTTACCGCGATAGTCGGGCTGACATCCAGCAAAAAGCCCATGGCGACGCCCAAGAGCGCGGCATGTGACAACGTGTCGCCAAAATAGGCCATGCGCCGCCACACCACGAACGAACCCAATGGGCCCGCCACCAACGCCAAAGCCAAGCCTGCCAGCAGGGCGTAGAGCAGAAAATCAGCCATGCTTGCAGCTATCTCCATGAACGTGGGTATGAGGTGTGGCGGGATCGTCGACCACGGCGCCATGCAGGTCATGGGCGTGGTCGTGATGGTGGTGGTAGATCGCCAGGCTCTGGGCGTTCTTGCCGAACAGCTCGACGAAGGCCGGGTCGCCGCTGACTTGTTCCGGGTGGCCAGAGCAGCACACGTGACGGTTGAGGCACACCACCTGGTCGGTGGTGCTCATCACCAGGTGCAAATCGTGGGACACCATCAACACGCCGCAGCCATGGCGGTCGCGCAGACGGGTGATCAGGCTGTACAGCTCGGCCTGGCCGGCGACGTCGACGCCTTGCACGGGTTCATCCAGCACCAGCAGTTCCGGCTCGCGCAACAAGGCACGAGCCAGCAGCACGCGCTGCATTTCGCCGCCGGAGATACTTTGCACCGGGCTGTCGATTACCTGTTCGGCGCCGACTTCTTTGAGCGCCGCTTGCGCGCGGGCACGGTCCACGCCCGGCACCAGGCGCAGGAAGCGCAACACGGACAGTGGCAGGGTCGGGTCCACGTGCAGCTTCTGCGGCATGTAGCCGACCCGCAGCTTGGGCTTGCGCCACACACTGCCGGTGTCGGGCTTGAGCAGGCCGAGTACGGCGCGCACCAGGGTGGTCTTGCCGGCGCCGTTGGGGCCGATCAGGGTGACGATCTGCCCAGGCTCGACGCTTAGCGCGATGTTATCCAACACGGCTTGCCCGGCGAACGTGACCCCGACCTGTTCCAGGCGGATTAACGCGTTGCTCATCAAGCCCCCTGGCAGCCCGCGCACAGGCCGACCACTTCGACCGTTTGCCCTTCGACCCGGAAGCCGACGTCGGCAGAGCTCTTGATAATGGCGTCGCTGATGCTTTTTTGTTCAAGCTCGATGGCGGCGTGGCACTCGCGGCAGATCAGGAACTGGCCCTGGTGCGCGTGTTCCGGGTGGCTACAACCGACAAAGGCGTTCAACGAAGCGATGCGGTGCACCAGGCCGTTTTCCAGCAGGAAGTCGAGCGCACGGTACACCGTTGGCGGCGCGGCGCGGCGGCCATCCTGCTCACTGAGCACGCCCAGGATGTCGTAGGCGCCCAACGGCTTGTGGCTCTGCCACACCAGTTCCAGCACGCGGCGACGCAAGGCGGTCAGGCGCAGACCCTTCTGTGTGCACAGGGTATCGGCCTCCGACAGCGCGGTATGCACGCAGTGAGAGTGGTCGTGGGGACGGCTGGCAAGCGGTGTTTTAGGCATGAGCGGCGGCAGACATTTGATAGAGACGTTATTATGTTACCCGTTCCTACGCCATTGAGTGGTCATCGTGTCCCGACTTTTTCCCGTTTTTGTCGTATTTGTCACCAGTTTGTTCATCGCGAGCGCTGCTCAGGCCGAGGTCAAAGTGCTGACCAGCATCAAACCGTTGCAACTGATTGCCGCAGCTGTGCAGGACGGAGTAGCGATTCCTGAGGTTTTACTGCCGCCGGGTGCATCGCCGCATAACTATGCGCTGCGTCCATCCGACGTACGGCGCGTGCAGTCGGTGGACCTGCTGTACTGGATCGGCCCGGATATGGAGAGTTTCCTGCCGCGCGTGCTGAAAGGTCGTACGGGCGCGGCAGTGGCAGTGCAGGACCTGCCAGGCATGAAGCTGCGTCGTTTTGCCGAAGATAGCCACTCACACGCCGATGAAGCCGACGAACACGACCACGATCACCGCCCGGGCAGCCTGGATGCGCACTTGTGGTTGTCGACGGTGAATGCTCGGGTGATTGCTGGGCGCATGGCGGCTGACTTGGCTGCCGCCGACCCGGCCAATGCCGCGCGTTATCAGAGCAACGCTAAGGCCTTCGAAGAGCGCCTCGATGCGCTGGACGCTCGTCTGAAAGCCCGCCTGGCGCCGATCGATGGCAAGCCTTACTTCGTGTTCCACGAAGCTTTCGATTACTTCGAAGATGCTTACGGCCTCAAGCACACCGGCGTTTTCAGCGTAGCTGCTGAGGTACAACCTGGTGCCCAGCATGTGGCGGCGATGCGCACGCGTTTGCAGGAAGTGGGCAAGACCTGCGTGTTCAGCGAGCCGCCATTGCGTCCGCGCCTGGCTGAAACGCTGGTCTCCGGTTTGCCGGTGAAGCTGGCGGAGTTGGATGCGTTGGGCGGTTATACCCCGGCTACCGCTCAGGGTTATGAGCAGGTGTTGGAGAAGTTGGGTAATGACTTGGCGGGTTGCCTGGAGTCCTTGTAGGAGCCGGCAAGCCGGCTCCTACAAAGGTTAGAGTGCGAAGGGCAGTTGCACAGTCACGTGCTGACGCTGCACCAGCCGATGCTCGAACTCCGCCGGGTCATGGATCAACACGTCCTGCCCGGCAAACGACTCAGCCGCGATCAGGCGTGACAACCAGAACCGCACACAGGCCACGCGCAGCATCGTCGGCCACAACTCGGCTTCCTTGGCGGTAAACGGTCGCAGGCCTGCATAGGCTCCCAGCAATGCCCGGGCGCGTTGCCCGTCGATCACGCCATCGGCGTCCGAGCACCAGTCATTCAAGGCGATCGCCACGTCATAGAGCATTGGCCCAGAGCAGGCGTTGTAGAAGTCGATCAAGCCTGTAAGGTGCGTGCCTTCGAACATCGCGTTATCACGGAACAGGTCGGCATGAACGTTGGCGCGCGGCAGGGCGAGGATCTGGGTCTTGTGGGCTTCGATCTCGTTCAATGCATCCTGCAGCAGACGCTGTTGTGCGTCGTTCAAGTGCGAAATCAACTGCGCGCCTTCGCTGAGCATCCAGTCCAGGCCGCGATCGGTCTTGCGCTCCAGTACCTTCTCGCCCTGTGTTGCCAGGTGCAGATGACCCAGCAGGTCACCCACCTGGGCGCAGTGCTGGGCGTTGGCATCCTTGATGTGCTTGCCGGCCAGGCGCGGTTGCAGCAGTGCCGGCTTGCCTTTCAGCTCGCGCAAGGCCACGCCGTCGGTGGTGCGCAGGGCGTAGGGCACGGGCAGATTGGCGTCGTGGAGCACGTCGAGCAGTTCAATGAAGAACGGCATTTCCGCGACCGGACCGCGTTCAACCAGGGTCAGGACGAACTCGCCCTGCTCCAGGCTGATAAAGAAATTGGTGTTTTCACTACCGGCGGCAATCCCCTGGAAGTCGATCAGGCGGCCGAGGCCGTAAGGGGCGAGAAAGGTTTCCAGCTCGGGCCGAGCCAGGGGGGTGAACACAGACATGGTTAAAACTGCCAGTACGGGCGCCGCAGTGCGCGGCGCCAATTGAAGTTAAGAAATCATTTCCATTCGAAAATCTTCCATGACGGGATCAGCATATCCGGCTGGTCAGAGCGGATGAAGTTCGCATCGGTTCCGTCCGCGCGCACCAGGAAATACGGAGGCGCGCCCTTCGGCGTTACCTTGATTGCGTACAGGAAACCGTTCTGACGGTACTCCTGGATGGTCTTGTCGCCTTCCGTGCGAATGGTCACTTCCGGATCGCCCCCAGGCGCATCGTCTGCCGCCATGGCAGCCATCGGAGCGAGTGCAATCAAGCCGGTCAACAGCAGGCGATTGAATGTACGCATGATAACCTTGTCCCTTTGTCGTCATTGGTCCGGCTATTCTAGCGCCTGACCCGCCGAAAAGGTTGATTCTGCTCATGAGCCAAGCACCCCTCGTCCTGGTGGACGGTTCTTCTTATTTGTACCGCGCCTTCCACGCGTTGCCACCGCTGACCACCTCCAAAGGCCTGCCCACCGGTGCGGTCAAGGGCGTGTTGAACATGCTCAAGAGCCTGCGCAAGCAGTATCCGGGCAGCCCATTCGCGGTGGTGTTCGACGCAAAGGGTGGGACCTTTCGCGATGACATGTACGCCGAATACAAGGCCAACCGCCCGAGCATGCCCGATGACATGCGCCTGCAGATCGAGCCGCTGCACCAGAGCGTGATCGCCCTGGGTTTCCCGTTGCTCTGCGTCGAAGGCGTCGAAGCCGATGACGTGATCGGCACCCTGGCGCGCAGCAGCGCGGCTGCCAACCGCCCGGTGGTGATCTCGACCGGTGACAAGGACATGGCGCAGCTGGTCGACGGGCACATTACCTTGGTCAACACCATGACTGGTAGTTCGATGGATATCGACGGCGTAAAGGAGAAATTCGGCGTCGCTCCGGAGCAGATCATCGACTACCTGGCGCTGATGGGGGATTCGTCCGACAACATTCCAGGCGTTCCGGGCATTGGTCCCAAGACTGCTTCCGGCTTGCTCGTCGGTGTGAACGGCGGCATCAAAGAGCTTTATGAACAGCTGGATATCGTGCCGACCCTGCCTATCCGTGGCGCCAAGACGCTGCCGGCCAAGCTGGAAGAACATCGCGAGAGTGCGTTTCTTTCCTACCAGTTGGCGACGATCAAGTGCGATGTGCCATTGGATGTCGGCCTGGATGACCTGCACCTGATCGAGCCGGATCGCGAGAAGCTGCTGGAGCTGTATACGCTGCTGGAGTTCAAGAGCTGGTTTGATGAAATCCAGCGCGACGCCAAGCGTGTGGAGCTCAAGGCGGCACCTGTTGCTGAGGAAGTTGTTGAGGCAGTGGCGCCGACAGAGGCGAGCTACACCACTATCCTCGACCAGGCGACCTTCGATGTCTGGTTAAAGAAGCTCAACGACGCGAAGTTGTTCGCTTTCGACACCGAAACCACCGGTATCGACGCCCAACAGGCGCAGTTGGTCGGCGTGTCCTTCGCCGTCCAGCCCCACGAAGCGGCCTACATCCCGCTGACCCATTCCTACATCGGCGCGCCGGAGCAGTTGGATCGCGACACCGTACTGCTGGCCCTCAAGCCGCTGCTGGAAGACCCGACCAAGCTCAAGGTTGGCCAGCACGCCAAGTTCGACATGAACATCCTGGCCAACTGCGCCATCGGTGGCGACCCGGCGCACGGCATTACCGTACGCGGCATCGCCTTCGACACCATGCTCGAATCCTATGTGCTCAATTCCACGGCCACCCGCCACGACATGGACAGCCTGGCCAAGAAGTACTTGGACTACGACACTGTCGCTTTCCAGGACATCGCCGGCAAAGGCGCCAAGCAGCTGACGTTCGACCAGATCGCGCTGGAGGAGGCTGGCCCGTATGCGGCAGAAGACGCCGATATCACCTTGCGCCTGCATCAGGCGCTGTTTGCGCAACTGTCCGCCATCCCAAGCCTGGCGAGTGTGCTCACGGATATCGAAATCCCGTTGGTGCCTGTGCTGGCCCGTATCGAGCGCCAAGGCGCGCTGGTCGACAAGGATTTGCTGGGCATCCAGAGCATCGAGTTGGGCAACAAGATGGTCGAGCTGGAGCGCCAGGCGTTCGAGATCGCTGGCGAGGAGTTCAACCTGGGCTCGCCCAAACAGCTCGGCGCGATCCTTTACGAGAAACTCGGCCTGCCGGTACTGAAAAAAACCGGCAAGGGCCAAGCATCCACGGCTGAAGAAGTGCTGGCCAAGCTGGCCGAAGATGACTACCCGCTGCCCAAGGTGCTGATGCAGTACCGCAGCATGAGCAAGCTGAAAAGTACCTACACCGATCGCCTGCCGGAGCAGATCAACCCGCGCACCGGGCGCATCCACACGTCCTATCACCAGGCGGTGGCGGCGACCGGGCGGTTGTCCTCCAGTGATCCGAACCTGCAGAACATCCCGGTGCGTACCGCCGAAGGGCGGCGGATCCGCCAGGCGTTCGTCGCGCCCAAGGGCTACAAAATGTTGGCGGCGGACTACTCGCAGATCGAACTGCGGATCATGGCGCACCTGTCCAAGGACGAAGGCCTGATGAACGCCTTCCGCGACAACCTGGACGTGCACACCGCCACGGCGGCAGAGGTGTTCAAGGTTGAACTGGGCGAGGTCACTTCGGATCAACGCCGCAGCGCCAAGGCGATCAACTTCGGCCTGATCTATGGCATGGGCGCGCAGAAGCTGGGCAAGGACATTGGCGTCGATACCAAGACGGCCAAGGCGTATATCGATGTGTATTTCGCCCGTTATCCCGGGGTTCGCGAGTACATGGAGCGCACCCGCGCCCAGGCGGCTGATCAGGGTTATGTCGAGACGTTCTTCGGCCGCCGCCTGTATTTGCCGGACATCAACTCCAACAAGCCTCAAGAGCGCGCAGCAGCAGAACGTACAGCGATCAATGCGCCGATGCAGGGCACGGCGGCGGACATCATCAAGAAAGCCATGGTGCGGGTGGACAATTGGCTGACCGACTCAGGCTTGGATGCCAAGGTGATCCTGCAGGTGCACGATGAACTGGTGCTGGAGGTGCGTGAGGATCTGGTAGCGCAGGTCAGCGAGAAGATTCGCGAGCACATGAGCGCTGCCGCGCAGTTGGATGTGCCGCTGCTGGTGGAAGTGGGCGTGGGCAACAACTGGGATGAAGCGCACTGAGTCCGGGACTCTGCCATCACCTTGCGTGCTGGCAGAGTGCTTTAGTCCGGAAATCGCCGTCGGTTATTTCAAATAGTTTTTCGAACCTGCCGGAACTTAACCCGTGAACTGCTACTCAGAGTTACTGAATGGGTGGTGAAGCCCTTCAATGCTCCTATGTTGTGTTAAGTGTTGGCAGATATCTGGACCCCGCCCTAGCGGTCCGGAACTTGAACCCCGAACTTCCCCTCCCCATAAGAAGTCCGGGGTTTTTTTTGCCTGCAGAAAAGCTACTCGGCCAGTTCCGCGCCCTTGTCTGCCAATTCCATCCAGCCTGCCAGCACCGTGTAAGCCTCTTCCAGGCCCATGCGTTTGGGCGCCGAGAACAGCTGGATAGTGATCGCATCACCCCAACCTTTACGGATGTCGGACTGCACTTTGAGCAGGGTGTTCTTGGCTGCGCCGTAGGTCAGCTTGTCGGCCTTAGTCAGCAGGATGTGCATCGGCATGCCGCTGGCGACGGCCCAGTCGAGCATCAACAGGTCGAAGTCGGTCATCGGATGGCGGATGTCCATCATCAGAATCAAACCCTTCAAACTCTCGCGGCCACCCAGGTAAGCCTCCAGGTGACGCTGCCAATGCAGCTTCAACGGGATAGGTACTTTTGCATATCCGTAGCCCGGCAGGTCGACCAGACGCCGATCATCGTCTAGCTTGAAGAAATTGAGGAGTTGCGTGCGGCCCGGGGTTTTCGAGGTGCGTGCCAGGCTGGCGTGGGTCAGGGTGTTCAGCGCGCTGGACTTGCCAGCGTTGGAACGGCCGGCAAAGGCGACTTCAAAGCCTTCGTCATCGGGGCATTGGTCAACTTTGGCGGCGCTGAGCATGAACGTGGACTGTTGGCACAGACCGAGGATGGGATTCTTGAGTTGCATGAGATTTCCGATGTGGGCGGTGCCGAAAAAGGGTGCGGCAAGCGGTGTCGTTTCCGTTTCAGTAGCGCCAGTATATAATGCCGCAGATTTTGTGTGTGCTTTGTCCCAGCGAAGGATGAAGTTCACGGGAGCGATAGACCTTTATTGCGCATTAGAACGCAAAACGCTCTCAAACCCTGAAATGGTCGACGTATGACCAAGTGGTTGCTCGCTATCGGTGTCCTGGTCCCGCTTTACGGCGCTCAGGCTACACAGGATCCGGAAGCGGTGTACAACCGAGTGTGCGTGGACACGCTGGTGCAGCACGTGACCCAGGGTTTCAAGGCAATGCCGCCGCGTGGTTTGTGCATGGACTGCAGTACTGAGGATTACCAGGCCGTCATTCAATTGATGGTGAGTAAACCCGGTAGATAACTCTTAAACCCCTTAGCCGTAGTTGGATTAGCTGATGAACAAACTGATCGTGAGTCTGCTGTTGACCTTGGGCATCACCGGTGCTGCCCATGCTGCAGGCGACGCTACAGCGGGCCAGGCGAAAGCCGCCGTATGTGGTGCTTGCCATGGACCGGATGGTAACAGCCCGGCGCCGAACTTCCCCAAACTGGCCGGCCAGGGCGAACGTTACCTGACCAAGCAGATGCAGGATATCAAGTCCGGCAAGCGCACGGTCCTGGAAATGACCGGCTTGTTGACCAACCTCAGCGATCAGGACCTGGCAGACATCGCGGCGTATTTTGCCAGCCAGAAGGGCAGCGTGGGAGCTGCTGATCCGAAACTGGTCGCCCGTGGCGAGAAACTGTTCCGTGGCGGTGACCTGGAAAAAGGCCTGCCCGCCTGCACCGGTTGCCACTCGCCCAATGGCGCGGGCATCGCCGCCGCCGGCTTCCCGCACCTGAGCGGCCAGCACGCCACCTATATCGCCAAGCAGTTGACCGATTTCCGCAAGGAAGAGGCCGGGCGTGCCAACGATGACGCGGCAATCATGCGCACCATTGCTCGCAAGCTGAGTGATGAAGACATCGCGGCGGTCTCCAGCTACATCCAGGGCCTGCACTGAGGTGCACACACAACGTTAACGCTCGATTAATCCATCGATGCAAGCATAAAAAGGGTGGCTTAGGCTGCCCTTTTTTGTGGCCGCTACCGTTACACTAACGAACTCATGCCCGCGTAGACCTGTCACAACAAAGGTCGCGTGAGGCGACTTTATTTGTCCAGGAGTAAAGCATGCGTAATCTGATCCTCAGCGCCGCTCTCGTCACTGCCAGCCTCTTCGGCATGACCGCACAAGCTGCCGACGTGCCGCTTGAAGCCGGTAAAACCTACGTCGAATTGACCAACCCGGTTCCGGTTTCGGAGCCCGGCAAGATCGAAGTAGTGGAGCTGTTCTGGTACGGCTGCCCGCATTGCTACGCCTTTGAGCCGACCATCAACCCATGGGTTGAGAAACTGCCCAAGGACGTCAACTTCAGACGCATCCCCGCCATGTTCGGCGGCCCATGGGATGCCCACGGCCAGCTGTTCCTGACCCTGGAAGCCATGGGTGTGGAGCACAAGGTCCACAACGCAGTATTCGATGCGATCCAGAAACAGGGCAAGCGCCTGACCAAGCCAGACGAAATGGCTGACTTCGTGGCCACCCAAGGTGTCGACAAGGACAAGTTCCTGGCCACCTTCAACTCCTTCGCCATCCAGGGCCAGATCAAACAGGCCAAAGAGCTGGCGCAGAAGTACGGCGTGCAAGGCGTTCCGACCATGATCGTCAACGGCAAATACCGTTTCGACCTGGGCACCTCCGGTGGTCCTGAGCAGACCCTCAATGTTGCCGACCAGCTGATCGCCAAAGAGCGCGCAGCCAAGTAAGGGGCCTGTCATGCGTCGCTGGGGTACCGAACGTGTGGTTGGCCTGCATGACCCGCAGGTCAACGAACATCATCTGGAATCCACAGGCCTGCCGGCAGACAGCCGCCTGCGTCTGCTGAGCTTCAATATCCAGGTGGGTATCAGTACCGAGAAGTACCGGCATTACCTCACCCGTGGCTGGCAGCACCT
This sequence comes from Pseudomonas sp. MYb541, assembly GCF_037479595.1. NCBI lineage: Bacteria > Pseudomonadati > Pseudomonadota > Gammaproteobacteria > Pseudomonadales > Pseudomonadaceae > Pseudomonas > Pseudomonas sp. MYb541. Next base: position 10,935 of record NZ_JBBGYS010000051.1, read on the forward strand.
GCTGCCCCACAACGGTCGAGCTGGCAACCTGCAGAAGATCGGCAACCTGTTGAGCGACTTCGACCTGGTTGCCCTGCAGGAAGCCGACGGCGGCAGCATGCGCTCCGGTTACATCAACCAGGTCGAACACCTGGCCCAGCTGGGTGCCTTTCCCTACTGGTACCAGCAACTCAATCGCAACCTCGGGCGCCTGGCGCAGCACAGCAATGGCGTGCTCAGCCGCTTGAAACCCTCCGCTATCGAAGACCACCCGCTGCCAGGCCCCAAGGGCCGGGGCGCGATCCTCGTGCGGTTTGGCGAAGGCCCGGAAGCCTTGGTGGTGGTGATGATGCACCTGGCGCTGGGTGCCCGCACCCGCACCATGCAACTGGCCTACATCCGAGAACTGATCGGCAATTACAAACATCAGGTGCTGATGGGGGACATGAACACCCACGCCAGTGACCTGTTGCAGAATTCTCCGTTGCGCGACCTCGGGCTACTGGCGCCACAAGCCGAAGCCACTTTCCCTAGCTGGCGCCCGCAACGCTGTCTTGACCATATCCTGCTCAGTCCTACCCTCACACTTGAAAGTGTGCAGGTGCTGGCGCAGCCCATCTCCGATCACCTGCCGGTCGCGGTAGAGATTCGTCTGCCGGGTTCGCTCACGGCTGATGCGTTGCCCGCGTTGAGTTCCGGCCCTCGCGGACCCCTTGCATGAGCGACGACGCCCAGCGCTGGAAAGAAAAATACCTTAAAAGCATCGAGCAACAAGAAAAGCTCGAACGTCGCTGGGCGGCCCGCCTCGACCTGCTGCGCCGTGGGCTGGTGCGCAGCACCCTGGCCGCTGAGGGCACCGACCGCGCGGTCGATCAATGCATGAAGGAAATGCGCGACGTTGTCCGCACCGATGATATGGACGCCGCCCTTGCCGCCTTGCTGCCGCGCCTGGAAAAGGCCGTGCTGGATTCGGAACAGCGCCGTGAAACTCGGGTGGACCAGATCAGCACGGCGCTGACGTCCCTGGTCACGCAACTGCAAAAGCTGCCGCTACCGCGTGAAGTGGCCCGTCCGCTGAAGACGTTCGCCAAGCAGCTAGACGGCCGAGTCAGCCAGGCGCGCGAGATTCCCTTGCTGCTCAGCGAATTGAGTGGCCTGCAAGGCCAGGCGTTGAACAACCTGGAGCCGGACGGCGAAACCCCGCGTCCGGGGCCCGGGCTTTTGCAGCGCTTGTTTGGCTCCAAAGAAGTCGTGAACGAGGCGGTGGAAAATGAACCGACGCCCCGCCTGGCCCCGCAGCCTGCGGTAGCCAAGCCTGCGGATGCCGAGCCACAGCCGCCCGAGCAATCCGAGGAACTGACGCAAGCGTTGCGCGCCTTTGCGCCGCAGCGTCAAGAAACGCCTGCCCCTGTCAGTGAGCCCGTAGCGCCCGCCAAGCTGGCCGAGCCCTCCAGCGAAACCTTCGTCTACGAGGCCCCGCCTCAAGCCGCACCCATTGAAACGCCAGTAGCGCGGGCCGAGCCCGAGCCTCAAGTCGAAGAGCCTGCGCCGGAAAGCGCGCTCGCCGCCTTCATCGAAACGCCTGAGGTTCAGGTCGAAGCGCCGGATGAGACCGTCATCGGTAGTCTGTCGCTGCCTCCGGTGCTGGAGGTCGAAGAGCCAGATCCCGACGAGCTGCAAGCGGATGGCGCCTATGCCTTGCCCGACTCGCCGGAACCGTCCTACAGCTCCGTGGCCAAGCACATCGAGGACACCCTGCTCGGCCTCCTGGAGGAACTCTCGCTGCCCGAGCGCCACCGACCCCAGGCCGAAGCCATGCGTGAGCGCCTTGCCCACGGTCTGAACTGGTACGAACTGCTGCCGATCCTCGACGACCTGGCCGTATTGATGCTGGCGATCACCGACAGTGGTCAGCATGAGTTCGAGGCATATCTCAAGCAGCTCAACGAGCGGCTTGAAGCCTTCCAGGGGCACTTGCAGGTCGCCAGCGACGGACACGCCGACAGCCGTTCTGCCGCCCGCGAGCTGGACACGCAGATCCGCGAACAGGTCGACGGCCTGCAAAGCAGCGTGCAGGAAGCTGCCGACCTGGACAGCCTCAAGCACGTGCTGGAAAGCCACCTTGAAGGCCTGCTGGGCACAATGGACGAGCACCAGCAGCAGCGTGACCAGCGCGAGCAGGAAACGGCAGCGCGTCTCAAAGGCTTGGCCGAGCGTGTTGCCAATATGGAGCAGGAAGCCCAGGGCTACCGCGAGCACCTGGAGGTGCAGCGCCAGAAGGCCCTGATCGATCCGCTCACCGGGCTGCCCAACCGCGCGGCCTGGAGCGAGCGCCTGGATCAGGAGGTCAACACCTGGCACCAGCGTGGCAACCACCTGTCGCTGGCGATGCTGGACCTGGATCATTTCAAGCGCATCAACGATGGTTACGGCCATTTGGCCGGCGATAAGGTACTGAAGATCATCGCCAACGTGCTGCGCAAGCGCCTGCGTCCGAGCGACTTTATCGCGCGTTTTGGCGGGGAAGAGTTTGTGTTGCTGATGCCAAACTCTTCTCTGTCGGATGCGCTGGCGGCGGGCGAAGTGTTGCGCGCAGCGATTGAAGCGTGCCCGTTTCACTTCAAGGGCGAACCGGTGACCATCACCGTTTCAATGGGGGTGGCGCAGTTTCAGCCGGGAGAGCGCAGTGACCTGGCGCTCAAACGTGCCGATGAGGCGCTGTACCGGGCCAAGGCGGCGGGAAGGAACCAGGTGCAGGCCGCCTAAAAGATGTTCCATTTTGTAATTTGACGGTTGGGTCACAAAGGGTACGTTACACTGTTGCATTATCGTCTTCCGTGTAATGTCTTCCGCCATGAAATCCTTGTACTTCGCCTTTGTATTTCTTCTGCTCGCAGGTTGCGCCAGCGGCCCGCGCCTGGACACCAGCCATCCTTCGGTGAACCACGACAACCGCGTGCAGTTCGTGATTGTCCACTACACCTCCACCAACCTTGAACGCTCCCTGGCATTGCTTACCCACGGCCAGGTCAGCAGTCATTACCTGATCGGCGACGACGCCTCCGGCACCATCTACAAGCTGGTGGATGAAAGCCAGCGCGCCTGGCATGCCGGCGAAAGCGAATGGATGGGCCGCACCTGGCTCAACTCCAGCTCCATCGGCATCGAGATCGTGAACCCTGGCTACAAGGACACCCCGACCGGTCGCTTGTGGTACCCGTACTCCGAAGCGCAGGTTAAATCCCTGGTGGTGTTGCTCAAGGACATCAGCAAGCGCAACGGCATCGACCCCAAGAACATCATTGGCCACAGTGACATCGCACCGTTGCGCAAGCTGGACCCGGGCCCATTGTTCCCTTGGAAACGCCTGGCCGATGAAGGGTTGGGCGTGTGGCCGAATGCCCAGGCTGTTGCGCGGTTCCAGATGCAATACGCGGCGGAGCTACCGAGCATTACCTGGTTCCAGGAAGAATTGGCCCGTCTGGGTTACCAGACGCCTCAGACCGGGGAGCTGGACGTCGCCACGCGCCATGTCATTGCGGCGTTCCAGATGCATTTCCGGCCGTCGCTGTTTGACGGCACACCGGATGCGGAGAGTGCCGCAATCCTGCGCGCGTTGAATCGAACTTAAAGCGGCAACGCCATATAAAACTGAGTGCCCTGCCCCGGCCGCGAATACACGCCCATGCGGCCGCCGTGCAGTTGCACGATTTCCTTGCAAAGCGCCAGGCCCAGGCCGGCGCCGCCTTTCTTGCGGCCCACCTGGACAAAGGGTTCGAAGATCCGTCCCTGCTGCCCATAAGCGATGCCTTCGCCGTTGTCCTCGACGCTGACAATCACTCGCTCACCATGACGGCGCGCCTGCAGGCGAATCTGCCCACCCGCCGCCGTGTGGCGCAGGGCGTTGCCCAGCAGGTTGTCCAACACCCGCTCAAGCTGTGCCTGGTCTGCATACAACCGAGGCAAATCGGATTGAGCTTCTACCAGCAATTCGATGTTCTGAGCATTGGCCGGCTCTACGAAGCGTGCACGGGCGTGCTCCAGCAGGTCAGTCACATCGCACGGCCCCAGCGTTAGCTTCTGCAGACCGTTCTGGTAGCGCGAGAAATTCAGCAGGTCATTGATCAACTGCATCAGGCGCTGCATTTCTTCATTGACCGTATCCAGCAAGTCCGCTTCACGGGACTCGGCCGGGAACTTCGCACGCTCGCGAAACAGCCCGAATGCCATGTGCATGCCGGTCACCGGCGTACGTAGTTCATGGGAGGCGCGTAATACGAACTCGCTGCGTACCCGTTCGAAGGCGCGTTGTTCGGTGACGTCGTGCAGCACCATCACTGCGCCGAGGATATGCCCCTGGGTATGGCTAACCGGGGTCAGGCTGTACGTCAGCAGGCGCAGTTCGCCTTCCACTTCCACTTCCAAATCGTCCGGCGCCCGCTCCAGGTTACCGCCGCGCAGTACCAGTTGCAGTTGCTCATCCAGCTCGGGGCGTGCCAGTGCTTCGCCAAGACCTTGACCGAGGCGTTCCTCGTCCCAGCCCAATTGACGCTGGGCCACGGGGTTGAGGTGTTCCAGACGGCCTTGGCGGTCAATCATCAGCAGGCCATCGTCGATGCTGTCGAGTACAGCTTGCAGACGTTGTTGGCCGGCCAGCAACTCATCGACATTGGTTGCCTGATGCTGGCGCAACGCTTCGGCCATGATGCCGAAGCGGCGTGTCAGCTGGTTCATTTCTGCTGCGGACGAGATCGGCAGCGTGACCTCGAAATCGCCCTGGCCGATCTTGTCGGCGGCTTTGGCCAGAGCTTCGATCGGCCCGCCGAAGCGCCGGGCAATGCCATGGGCGGTCACAAACCCGATGATCAGCACTGCAAGCCCCACCAAGCCCAGCAAGCCGGCGATCAGCAACGCGCGCTCACGTGATTTGTGCTCGCTGTTGCTGATGTTCTCCAACGCCTGCTTGTGTTCGTTGATCAGGCCGTTGCGCAACGTATTGAAGGTTTCGGTGAGCTTTTCCTTGGAGCCTGGAGGAGGCGTCGGTTGCTGGGATTCGTCAAAGGCGTCCAGCAGATCCTGATACTGGCCTCGGGCCTCACTGAACCCAGTCCCGCGATCGTCGCGCTGCTCATGGGCGATGCCCTGGTCCAGCAGGTCGAAGTAGCGTTGCTTGGAGGCTTGCAGTGCCTCAGGGTCGGGGCGTTCCTCCAGCATCATGATCAGTTGATCGCCCAAGCTCTGGCGCAGCTTCAGCCCCAAGTCCAGTGTGATGAAGTTGCTGCGAATCAGGGATTCCTGGGTCTTGGCCATTTGCATGACGCTGACCAGGCCCAGGATCAAGCCCAGCAGGGCGACGGTGATCAACGCTGAGATACTCAGGAACAACCGAGTACGCAGCTTCATCGCTAACTTCATAAGGTGCAGCTCACAGGTTGTACTGTTTGCGTTTGCGGTACAGGGTCGACGCGTCGATGCCCAAGGTGCGGGCGGCCTGGTCCAGTGTGTCGCTGGTGGCGAGCACGGCGCCGATATGAGCTTTTTCCAACTGATCCAGGCTGAGTGCCGCGCCGATGCGTGGGGCGTTGTTACCAGGTTGTTCGGCCATGCCCAGATGGGTGATTTCCACCTTATCTTGCGGGCAGATAATACTGGCGCGCTCCACCACGTTGCGCAGTTCACGGATATTGCCGGGCCAGCGGTAGTTGAGCAGTGCTTCGCGCGCTTCATCGCTGAAGCCACGCGCCGGTCGGGCGTATTCCTTGACGAAGCGCGCCAGGAAGCGATCGGCCAGGGTCAGGATGTCCTCACTGCGCTCGCGCAGCGGCGGCAAGTGCAAGGTGATGACATTGAGGCGGTACAGCAAGTCTTCGCGGAAGCGGCCGTCGCGGACCATGTCTTCCAGATTCAGGTTGGTGGCTGCCAGAATACGCACGTCGGCACGGCGAGTGACCGGATCGCCCACGCGCTCGTATTCCTTATCCTGAATAAAGCGCAGCAACTTGGGTTGCAATGTGAGGGGAAAGTCGCCGATCTCATCGAGAAACAGCGTGCCGCCGTCCGCTTGGTTAACGCGGCCCAAGGTACTTTCGCTGGCGCCGGTAAACGCACCGCGGCTATGACCAAACAACTCGCTTTCCATCAGTTCTGCGGTCAGCGACGGGCAGTTGATGGTGACGCAGGATTTTTTCGAGCGCTTGCTCCAGCCGTGGATGGCGCGGGCGAGTTCGCCTTTACCGGTACCGGATTCGCCCAGGATCAGAATATTGGCATCGGTGCCGGCCACCTGGCGCGCGGTTTCCAGTACCACCATCATTGCAGGGCTGTGGGAATCGAGGCCGTCTTTCGGCTGGCGCACTTCGCCTTCAAGGGCTTCGAGGCGTGCGGAGAGTTGGCGTACTTCCAACTGCTTGGCGGTGGCGAGGCGCAGTTGATCAGGGCTGCAAGGCTTGACCAGGTAATCGGCAGCGCCGGCCTGGATCGCATCAACGGCGGTATCGACTGCAGAGTGGGCGGTCACAATCACAACACGCATCCACGGCGCTTGGATACGCATCTGGGCCAGTACATCCAGGCCATTGTCCTCGCCCAGGCGCAGGTCGAGGAAGCATAAGTCGAACACCTGGCGCTGCATCAAGGCATCGGCCTGAGCGGCGCTGTTCGCGGTGGCTACGGTGTAGCCTTCATCTTCCAGGCAATAACGGAAGGTGCGGAGGATCGCGGATTCGTCATCCACTAAAAGAATGCGGCCTTGAAGTTCCTTGGCTGATTCCATCTGTCCCGCGCTCCTTAAACTATGAATGATGGTGTTTAGTCCCGGAATAATCGGGCAAGTTGCATGGTTTATTCTGATCGATAAAAGGCAGCGTCGCGCAGCTATCTGCACCGTTGCCTACAAAGCCCCGGCTGATGGCGTTTTCATGCCGTCTTGCCACTTGGGCAACACTCATTTCGTTTTCTATCCATTGATCCGACCGCTGGCCATCGTGCATTTCGCACGGCCCTCAGAGGGGCATCGTGCAGGATGCTGGGGGGCAACCCAATCGTCAATATTCAACTCATTGATTTTATTGAGTTTTATTTTGTAAAAAAGCTGGCATGCACTCTGCAATACCTCTCCCAACGAATAATCAAAATGCGGGAGAACAGCAGCATGACTCGCCAAAGCCTCAGCCAATTGCGTGTATCGCCACTGCGCTTGCAACAAGGCCTGTTTGCCAGCCTGGCCCTGATGGTCACGCTGATTGGCGGCCAACAGTTGCAACATTGGCAGCAGAGTCAGCAGCAGATCCCCCAGTTTGAACGTCCGGCCATGACCCAAACCCATTTCCGTTCCGTTGGCAGTGTTGCTGCCGATGCAACAGCCCCGCAATTGCGGATGATTGATCAGGAGTCTGCCCTGAGTGAACTGCCATCCCAGGAGCGTTGGGTGTTCTAGGCACCAACAGCCGCTTGTATTGAGCGGCTGCACGGCACTACCGCTGTTACCCCTATAAAAGCGTAAGGAGAATCACCATGTTGAGTTGGGCAATCACATTTCTGATCATCGCCATTGTGGCTGCAGTCCTGGGCTTCGGTGGTATCGCGGGCACCGCCACGGGTATCGCAAAAATTCTGTTTGTGGTCTTCCTGGTGATGTTCATCGCTTCCTTCTTCTTTGGTCGTCGCGGCCGAGGCTGAACATGACGACTTTGTCCCTTAAAGCTCTTGCTGCCGCCCTGCTCCTGGGCGGCAGCGGCTTAGCGATGGCCGCCAATGACGGCCAATCCCGGGCCAACGAATTGCTCAGCGCGGACCCGCAATACCGCGAAACCTGGCAGGGCGTGGTGAAGAAAGAAGAACGCCTGCCGGAATGGGTGATGAACCTGTCGGGTACGGCCGAACAAATGAATGCCGTGGAAGAAGATGGCGACAAGTACTTGGTCGGGCCGCTATGCGAAACCGCTGACACGTGCCTGAACAAACGCCTGATCGTTGCCTTCAGCCTCGACAAGGAAGATGCCTACGCCATGTTGGTGGAAGTCCCGGCCGGTCTGCCGGCGGACAAATCCCCGACGCGGCACGCCGATTACCGTTTTATCGGTAAGCCGGATGAAGGCATGCAGAAGTTGCTCATGGAGCAGCTGAAGAAAGATCCGAATTGGTATTAGGTTCCGCCTGATGACGCGTCTGTCGTCTGCGAAGCCTGCGTCCATAGGAAGAAGCCCCTCGCTTCTTTCTGTTTGCATCGCTCGCCAAGGGTGATGCATGACCAAGGGGTCGGGTTGCTCTGATCAATCGGGATCGGCGTGACCTACGGGCACAGGGAGTGCCTGCGCAAGGGCCGGGTCAGGCGAAAAGCTGCGACGCAGGTTCACAAGCTCACGGCTTGCTGAACTTGCGGCGGGCTTATTTCTCTTTTGTTATGCCCTCATTAGTCGAATATTTCCCTTCTGCTTGTTCAGAACCATTTCTTGGTATGTCCGGTCGACCATCTATCGATAAAATTTGATGGTGCCCATAGGACATTTCCGACACTAAACAACGGAATTCCCAAGCATTTCTGCCAGCGCTTGAAAGACGTCCTAATTCTCTGAGCGAGCCGGGTTTGGCCGGTTCACGGCATGTATGTCGGACAAAATGTCACATTTGAACTGACCGTTCGGACAGTTATTATGAAAAAAAGCCATGCCGATTCGGCATAGGGTAGGCGTTTACGGCATTAGACGTCGCTCCCTTGCATGGGAATAGTTGCGCCTTTTTTCGCCTGCCAGTAAGCCATTTCGGCCACGCTGCGGTGACCTTCCATGGAGGCAGATGCACACACTTTTTCGCTCTCGAGCGTTGCAGCTGGCGCATTTGCCTTAAGTTCACTTGAAGTAAGGGTAATGACATGAAGAAGGCAAAGCTAAGCCTCGCCTGGCAGATCCTCATCGGTTTGGTGCTGGGGATCGCAATCGGTGCAGTGCTCAACCATTTCAGTGCTGAAAAGGCCTGGTGGATCAGCAATGTGTTGCAGCCAGCGGGCGATATCTTTATCCGCCTGATCAAGATGATCGTGATCCCGATTGTGATCTCCTCGCTGATCGTCGGCATTGCCGGTGTCGGTGACGCGAAGAAGCTCGGGCGTATCGGCGTCAAAACCATCCTTTACTTCGAAATCGTCACCACTATCGCCATCGTGGTCGGCCTGCTGCTGGCCAACCTGTTCCACCCAGGCGCCGGCATCGACATGAGTACCCTGGGTACCGTCGACATCTCCAAGTACACCGCCACCGCCGCCGAAGTGCAGCATGAGCATGCGTTCATCGAGACCATCCTCAACCTGATCCCGTCGAACATCTTCGCCGCTGTTGCCCGTGGCGAAATGCTGCCGATCATCTTCTTCTCGGTGCTGTTCGGCTTGGGCTTGTCGAGCCTCAAGCCTGAGCTGCGCGAGCCACTGGTGACCATGTTCCAGGGCGTGTCCGAGAGCATGTTCAAAGTCACCCACATGATCATGAAGTACGCCCCGATCGGCGTATTCGCACTGATCGCCGTGACCGTCGCCAACTTCGGCTTCGCCTCCTTGCTGCCGCTGGCCAAGCTGGTGATCCTGGTTTACGTCGCCATCCTGTTCTTTGCCTTTGCAGTACTGGGCCTGATCGCTCGCCTGTTTGGTTTCTCGATCCTCAAGCTGATCCGTATCTTCAAGGATGAGCTGGTCCTGGCCTACTCCACCGCCAGTTCCGAAACCGTGCTGCCGCGCGTGATCGAGAAGATGGAAGCCTACGGCGCGCCGAAAGCCATCTGCAGCTTCGTGGTGCCGACCGGTTACTCGTTTAACCTCGACGGTTCGACCCTCTACCAGAGCATCGCGGCAATCTTTATTGCCCAGCTGTATGGCATCGACCTGTCGGTTGGCCAGCAGTTGATGCTGGTCCTGACCCTGATGGTCACCTCCAAAGGCATTGCTGGTGTGCCGGGCGTGTCCTTCGTGGTGCTGCTGGCGACCCTGGGCAGCGTGGGCATTCCGCTGGAAGGCCTGGCGTTCATCGCCGGTGTCGACCGCATCATGGACATGGCGCGTACCGCCTTGAACGTGATCGGCAACGCCCTGGCCGTATTGGTCATCTCCCGTTGGGAAGGCATGTACGACGACGCCAAGGGCGAGCGCTACTGGAACTCGCTGCCGCACTGGCGCAGCAAGGAAGCCGCGCCGGCCGCCCAAGCGACCCGCAGCTGATAGCACTACAGCTCTAAGACAAACCCCGGATAATTCCGGGGTTTGTCGTTTCTGCCAGCCCCGCTATCATTCGCTCCATTCTTTGGGGGATTCAACTGATGCTCAATGGCCTGTGGCTTGGCTTCTTTGTCGTGGCAATGGTGTCGGCACTGGCGCAATGGCTGGTCGGCGGTAACGCCGGAATTTTCGCGGCAATGGTCGAAAGCATTTTCGCCATGGCCAAACTGTCGGTGGAAGTAATGGTGCTGCTGTTCGGCACCCTGACCCTGTGGCTGGGTTTCTTGCGCATCGCCGAGAAGGCCGGAATCGTCGATTGGTTGGCCAAGGCCCTTGGCCCGCTGTTTCGCCGCCTGATGCCGGAAGTGCCTGCCGGCCACCCCGCGATCGGTTTGATCACCCTCAACTTCGCCGCCAACGGCTTGGGCCTGGATAACGCGGCGACGCCTATCGGCTTGAAAGCGATGAAGGCGCTGCAGGAACTCAACCCCATCCCCAGCACCGCGAGTAACGCGCAGATCCTGTTCCTGGTGCTCAACGCGTCGTCGCTGACGCTACTGCCTGTGACCATCTTCATGTACCGCGCCCAGCAAGGCGCGGCGGACCCGACGCTGGTGTTTCTGCCGATCCTGCTGGCGACCAGCGCCTCAACCCTGGTCGGCCTGCTCTCGGTGGCGATCATGCAGCGCCTGCGGCTGTGGGACCCGGTGGTGCTGGCCTATCTGATTCCGGGTGCACTGGTGTTGGGCGGCTTCATGGCATTGCTGGCGACCCTTTCCGCGACGGCGCTGGCTGGCTTGTCGTCGATCCTCGGCAACCTCACGCTGTTCGGGTTGATCATGCTGTTTCTGGTGATCGGCGCGTTGCGCAAGGTCAAGGTCTACGAGGCGTTTGTCGAAGGCGCAAAAGAAGGCTTCGACGTGGCCAAGAACCTGCTGCCGTACCTGGTGGCGATGCTGTGTGCCGTGGGTGTGTTGCGCGCTTCGGGCGCCCTGGATTTCGGCCTGGAAGGCATTCGCCATGTGGTCGCCTGGACCGGTATGGACACACGCTTTGTCGATGCCTTGCCGACTGCGATGGTCAAGCCGTTTTCCGGCAGCGCTGCGCGGGCGATGTTGATCGAGACCATGCAGACTCAAGGTGTGGACAGCTTCCCGGCGCTGGTCGCGGCGACGATTCAGGGCAGTACTGAGACCACCTTCTATGTGTTGGCGGTGTACTTTGGATCGGTGGGAATTCAACGGGCCAGACATGCGGTGGGGTGTGCGTTGCTGGCGGAGTTGGCCGGTGTCGTGGCGGCTATTGCGGTGTGCTACTGGTTCTTTGGCTGAGGCTTATACCGCTTTCGCGAGCAAGCCCGCTCCCACATTCGACCGCGTTTCGTCAGGATGAACACGGTCAAATGTGGGAGCGGGCTTGCCCGCGAAGAGGCCCTCAGCGTTTCGGTGCACTATTGCCCTGCGCAACCACCCAATCCACCACCTGCTTATTCAACTGATCCCCCGCCTGCCCAAACCCGGCCACCACCGCTGGCACCTTGGTGTCGCTCACCGGCTGCCGCACCTCAAACCGTCGGCTGGCAACAATTCGCTGGTCACTGCCGCGCACCAACCGCGCATCCAGGCGAATCACCACCTCCACCGCACTGCCGTGGTATTCACTCTGGAATGCCTGCAATTGCCCGCCCAGCTCATAGTCGGACTGCAGGTTGGTGTCGTCGGTGCTCAGCAGCGTCACCCGGCCATCGCGCTGGAAGCCGTCCATGAAGCGGTTGCGCAGCAGCACCGGCGACGGGTCGCTCCAGCGCGAGTTGGCATAACTGCTGATCAGGTCGCCATTGGGCACCACGGCAATGCGCGGACTGTCGAGAAATTCGCTGGTCTGCGGCTTGTTCACGCGCAGCGACCAACTGACCGGCGTGGCCTGGCTGGCAGCCTGTGTCGCGGCCAGGCGATACACATCCGAAGGGTCGGCCTTGGGCAGGATCGAGCACGCGCTCACCAGCGCCAAGGCCACAGGGGCGATCATTTGGTAAGCACGCTTCATGGCGTGAACTCCTTGTTCTTGTCGCTGCCCAGCAGGTAACCGCTGGGGTTAGCTTCCAGGCGGCGGGAGATGGCGCGTAGCGAACCGAGGGTTTCGCGCAGTTCGCGCACGGCCGGCGCCAGTTCGTTGAGGCCTTGCATGCCGCTGTTCACCGAGTCCTTGTTGTCTGTCAGCAAGGTGTTGATGGTCGCGGTGCTTTGTTCAAGGGATTTCATGGCCTGTTCGGCACTGCCGAAGGCCTGCTTGCCTTGTTCGTTGAGCAAGCCGTTGGCGTTGCGCATCAGCACAGTGGTCTGCTCAAGCGCGGCGCTTGCCTGTTTGCTCACCTGCATCAGTTGCTGCATCACCACCTTGATATCGCCGCGCTGGTCGGCGATGGCGCCGGTGGTTTGTTGCAGGTTGTCCAGGGTGTTGCTCAGGCGCTCAACGTTCTCGCGGGAGAACATGTGGTTGGCGTTGTGCAGCAGCAGGTTGATGCTGGTCATCAGGTCGTTGCTATTGTTCAGCAGTCGCGCGATGGGCGATGGTGAGGCGATGATCTGTGGCAGGTTACCGTCCTTGCCCTTGAGTTCGGGACTCTGCGGGGTGCCGCCACTGAGCTGGATGATCGAGGTACCCGTGATGCCGGTCAGGGCCAGCTTCGCCTGGGTGTCTTCCTTGACCGGCGTCTGCCCGGCCAGGCGGATACGTGCCAGGACGCGGCGCGGATCCTTGGGGTCCAGGCTCAGGCTGATGACATCGCCCACCTTGATCCCGCTGTACTGCACCGAACTGCCCTGGGACAGGCCACTGACGGCCTCGTTGAAGATCACTTCGTAGTCCTGGAAGGCGCTGTCGACGCTGGACTTGGCCAGCCACAGGCCGAACAGCATCGCGCCGACCACCACGATCACGCTGAACAGACCGATCATCACATGATGGGCTCGGGTTTCCATGTCATACCTCGTTAAGCGATTGAGCGGCATCCAATGCCGCGCGGCCACGGGGGCCGTGGAAATATTCGTGGATCCATGCGTCGTCCGTTTCCGAGACAACATCGATGGCATCGGCCACCAGCACTTTCTTCTGCGCCAGCACCGCCACACGGTCGGTGATGGTGTACAGCGTGTCCAGGTCGTGGGTGACCAGGAACACACTCAGGCCCAGCGCATCGCGCAGGGTCAGGATCAGTTGGTCGAATTGCGCCGCGCCGATCGGGTCGAGGCCGGCGGTGGGTTCGTCGAGGAACAGGATGTCCGGGTCCAGGGCCAACGCACGGGCCAGGGCGGCGCGTTTGATCATGCCGCCGGACAGTGACGCCGGGTACTTGTCGGCCGCCGACAATGGCAACCCGGCCAGGGCGAGTTTCACCGCGGCCAAGTGCTCGGCGTCGCGGCGGCTGAGGCCGGCATGTTCGATCAACGGCAGCGCGACGTTTTCGGTCACGGTCAGCGAAGAAAACAGCGCGCCCTTCTGGAACAGCACGCCAAAGCGCCGTTCCACCAGGGAACGCTCATGTTCCGGCAGGCTCGGCAGGTTCTTGCCGAACACCCGCACTTCGCCTTCGCTGGGTCGACGCAGGCCGACGATACTGCGCAGCAGCACCGACTTGCCGCTGCCGGAGCCACCGACCACCGCGAGGATCTCGCCTTTGTACAAATCCAGGTCGAGGTTCTCGTGCACGCTCTGGCTGCCAAAGCGATTGCATAGGCCGCGCACTTCAATCACCGCCTCGGCGGGCGCTCGGTGTAGACGACTCACCAGCCCATCTCCATGAAGAACAGCGCGGCGACCGCATCCAGCACGATCACCACAAAGATCGATTGCACCACGCTGGAGGTGGTGTGGGCGCCGACCGACTCGGCACTGCCGCTGACCTTGAAGCCCTCCAAGCAGCCAATGGCGGCGATCAGGAACGCAAAAACCGGCGCTTTCACCATGCCCACCAGGAAGTGCTGGACGCCAATGTCCGATTGAAGCAGCGACAGGAACATTGCCGGCGAAATATCCAGGGCCACCGCGCAGACCACGCCGCCGCCGACAATCCCCGAGAGCATCGCCAGGAAGGTCAGCATCGGCAATGCCACCAGCAGCGCCAGTACGCGAGGCAGCACCAGCAACTCCATCGGGTCCAGGCCCAGGGTGCGGATTGCGTCGATTTCTTCGTTGGCCTTCATCGAGCCGATCTGGGCGGTAAAGGCACTGGCGGTGCGACCGGCGATCAGGATCGCCGTCAGCAACACGCCGAATTCCCGCAGGAAGGAGAACGCCACCAGGTCGACGGTAAAAATAGTCGCGCCAAAACTCTTGAGCACGGTGGCGCCGAGGAATGCCACCACGGCACCCACCAAAAAGGTCAGCAGGGCCACGATGGGCGCGGCGTCGAGGCCGACCTGCTCCAGATGCGCGACCATGGGCGTGATGCGCCAGCGCTTGGGACGGAAAATGCCACGGGCGAAGGTTTCGAGAATCAGGCCGATAAAACCCAGCAGTTTCTTGCTGTCCTGCCAGACGGTGTCCACCGCCCGGCCAATGCGCGCCAGCACCTGAATGCCAGCGGCTTCTTCCGGTGCTTTGTCCGGCACGCAAAAGTCATTCAGGGAGCGGTAGACGGTCTTGAGCAGGGCGCGGTCGGCGGCAGACAGGCTGCAGTCGGTCTGTTCGGCGGATTGCTCGATGCGGCTTGGCCCCAGCAACTCCACCAGCAACGAGGCGCCGGCAGTATCCAGGGCGCCGAGGCCGTTGAGGTCGATGCGTGCGCCGGCGTCGTATTGGCCGTCGAGCTTGTCCGACAGCTTCTTCAGGTTGGCATAGTGGGCAAGCGTCCAGTCCCCCGTAATCCTCAGCTGTGGCGGGGTGGTGGACGTATCGAGGTGGGCTGCACCGGCCGTCGTAGGGGGGGTCATAAGCTCCGAGCTTGTTTGGCTATCCACAATTCCTACGTAATAGCACGAACCTGCCTACTTTGGGTTGTCCGTTTGTGCTGAGTCCGTCACTTTGAAGCGCAGCACGCCGATTACTTGCCCGTCTTCAGTCAGCACGCGTACTTGCCAGCGACCCACGGCGTCGCCGGGGAAGTTCTGCTTGTGGGTCCAGGCGCGGTAGCCCTCTTTGCGTCCGCCATGGATATCCAAGGCGATGCGGTCGACCTCTTTGCCGTTGAATTGCCACACATGGTAGATGCGCTCATCCAACCCGCGCGGTGCGTTGATGGCGGTGTAGGCGTACAGCCCGCCGCTGCGCAGTTGGGCGGCGGTGACTTCCTTGAGGTCGTCCCCCGGCGTGCGGTCTTGCAACTGTGTGCTGATGGCCACTTCAGTCATCCACAAGGTGGCTGGTGGCACCCAACTGCGCAGGAACCATCCGGCGCAACCAATGGCGGCCGTGACCCCGAGCAACATCGCCCAGCCTTTAAGGCTGCGTAGCGGCAGGCTCACGGCCAGGCTTGGGATCGACAACGCCATGGCCACGCCGAGGGCCAGCTTGTAACTCTCGGCCGTCGTCAGATGCAGGATGATCGGCAGCGCGGTGAGCAGCGCGGCGAACAGTGTGAAGGTGTGCAGCGCGAGGAACAGTGAACGTTTGGGCGCCAGCCATTTGTAGTACAGCGGGTCGACAATCGACACCAGTGCCGCCGCGCCGAGCAGGCCGGTAAAAATCGATTGGCCGCTGTTCCAGGCGGTGGTGATGAAAAAGAACGGCAGCACAAAAAACAGACTTTCCTGATGGATCATCTGGGTTGCATAGCGCAGCAGCGGTTCGGGGATTTCGCGCTTGAAGACCTTGGTGAACATTTGGGTGAAGCTGTTTTCCAGCATCAGCCACAGCCAGCTCACCAGCATGATCACCGCGATCCAACTGGCCATGCCCTGTTGGCGGTCCACCAGGATGAAGCTGCCCACCCCCGAGATGAAGCCGCCGAGTGCAATCACCCCTGGGTAGCGCTTCATCAGCTCGAGAATGCGCTGGATTACGTGGGTCAGGTTTGGCATCTGGCGGTTCGCAGTCTTTGTAGGAAAAAATCCTAGACAGAATAACGTCTTAGCCCGTCGTCCGTTGCGTCATTACGCGATCCGTTTGCGATAAAGCCGCACGCCGATCAACACAAAGGCGATCAGCCCAAGGACACCGGCGCCGATCCAGCTCAGCAGGTCGTAACTGAGCAGCGGCTTCTCGATACGCCAGTAGCCGGGTTGCTTGAACACTTGGCGCATGGCCTGGTTGGTCTGGTCCAGACTCACGGCCTTGATGCGTTTGACCGGGTCGCTGAAGTGACCGTTGTTGTAATCGCCGGAAGCGCTCCAGTAATAGTCGGCCAGTGCGCTGTTGCCCTGCACGGCCCAGGCCTGACGGGCGACGGCGGCCTGTTGCAGGCGGGCGAATACCGCCGGGTCGAGACCGTCTTTGAGCAACTGCGCCCTGAGGTCCTGCAAGACCTGCTCGGCTTTGGGGAGGTTTTCCCGCTCCAGGTCGGCATTCAGGCTGAGGAAGCCGACGCCACCGAGCACTTCGCGCTCGCTCCACGGGCCGTAGGACAAGCCGTGCTTGAGGCGCAGTTGGCGGTACAACGCCCAGTCGAGGTAGTCCTTGAGCAGGTCGTAGGTTTCATCATGCCCGTCGTCCAGTACCGGCTCAGGGAACAGCCAGTGCAGTTTGGCGCTATCGCCGACCCAGCCGTGGATCAGTTCGCGGTGGGTGGCGGCGGCATGCTGGATTTCCGGGAGTGCCGGGTGTTCCGTCGGTTCGACCGGGTCGAGCTGGCCATAGGTACGTTCCAGATAGGCCGGCAGCAGTTTGTCGAGGTCACCGACGATGATCAGGGTCATGTTGTTGGGCGCGTACCAGTTTTTGCGCAGGTTCTCCAACTGGTCGCGAGTCAGATGGTCGACCTCGGCGCGTTCGGCGCATTTGAGGCCCAGCTCGACGGCCAGTTGATTGCTGGCGGTGTGGCCTAGATCCTGGCGATCCAGCAGGCGTTGCAGGTGTGAGTAGTGGCCGCCGTCTTCGCGCTCCACCACCCGCTTGGCTGCGTCGATATTGGCGTCGGTCAATTCGGTGCGGGTGAGGATCGCCAGCAGCAGGTCCAGCACCTTGCGCTGGTTTTGCGCGGGCGCCTCGATCACGAAGGTGGTGTCGGCGTTGCTGGTATAGGCGTTCCACTCGCCGCCCAGGGCTTGCATGCGGTCTTCCAGCTCACCTTCTCCACCGCCGTCGATGCCGCTGAACAGCAAGTGTTCCAGCAGGTGCGGCAGCTCTTTGTCCTCGCAACTGAAGTCATCCAGACCCACGCCCACCACCAGGCGGATCGCCACATGCCCGCGTTCGGTGCCCGGCTTGAGCAGCAATTGCAGGCCATTGGGCAAGGTGTAGCCCTCGACTTGCAGGCGGTCAAAGGCAAAGGCATGGGCAGAGCCCATGAGCAGACAGGCGAACAACAGGCGACGCATAACAAGCTTCCTGGCGAGTGAGGTCAGTTTTAACTGACTTCGCGGGCCATAGTACGTTCAGGGCGAATGTGTGATGTCGGCAATATCTTCGGCGGAGAGCGCGCCGGTGTCGGACGTTTCCAACACTACATAAGCACTGCTGCAAAACAACGAGTTGAGGCGTTTCATGTCCGCAATCAGCTCCAGGTGTAGGGAGCTGGTCTCCAGGCTCTGTACGATTTTTCTCTGCAGGCGACTCACGTGCGCGTGGGCCAGGCGGCGTTCCTGGGCGCGGAATCGGCGTTTTTCGCGCAGCAATTGGCGGGCACTTTCCGGGTCGGCGCTGAGGAACACCGACAGGCCCAGGCGCAGGTTGGCGATCAACTGACTGTGCAGCCCAGTGAGTTCTTCCAGGCCCACTTCCGAGAACTGGCGACGCTGGGAAGTTTTCTGCTGCTGAACTTTGCGCAGCATGCGTTCGATCAGGTCGCCGGCCAGTTTCAGGTTGATCGACAGCTCGATGATTTCGGCCCAGCGCCGGCTGTCCTGTTCACTGAGGTCTTCGCGGGGCATTTGCGCCAGGTAGAGCTTGATCGCGCTGTACAGCGATTCGACGTCGTCGCTGAGGCTGCGCATTTCCTGGGTGATGGCGGTCTGTTTGCCGCGCAGCACCTCCTGCATGGCGGTCAGCATGTTGTCGATCAGGTCGCCCAGGCGCAGGGTTTCACGGGCGGCGTTGGCCAGGGCCAGGCTTGGGGTGCTGAGTGCCGTCAGGTCCAGATGGCGCGGCTTGGCTTTGCCGTTGACCTCTTCACGCTCGGGCAGCAGCCAGGCGCACAGTTTTGCCATCGGGCCGATGGTGGGCAACAGGATCAGGCAACGGCTCACGTTGTAGAGCAGGTGGAAGGTGATGACCATGCCTTGGGCGCTGTAGTCCAAGCCATCCATCCACAGCACCAGCGGGTCCAGCACAGGAATGATCAGCAACAGGCCGATCAATTTGTACAGCAGGCTGCCCAGCGCGACCTGGCGCCCGGCCGCGTTCTGCATGCTGGTACTGAGGAAGGCCAACACGCCGCTGCCGATGTTGGCGCCGATCACCAGGCCGATCGCGACATGCAAGCCGATCACGCCTGCGCCGGCCAGAGTCGCGGTCAGTAGGACAGCGGCCAGGCTGGAGTAGGAAATCATCGCGAACAAGGCGCCGACCAGGGCGTCGAGCAAGATGTCGCCGGTCAACGATGCGAACAACACTTTCACGCCTTGGGCGTGGGTGATGGGGCCGGCGGCTTCCACGATCAGTTGCAGCGCGAGGATGATCAGCCCGAGGCCGATCCCCACGCGTCCCAACTGCCCTGCCCGCGTTTGCTTGCGCGACAGGAAGAAAATCACCCCAAGAAAAATCAGCAGCGGCGACAGCCAGGACAAATCGAACGTCAGCACCCGCGCCATCAACGCAGTACCGACATCCGCCCCGAGCATGGTCGCCAGGGCGGGCATCAGGCCCATCAGGCCCTGGCCGACGAAGGAGGTCACCAGCATCGCCGTGGCGTTGCTGCTCTGCACCATGGCCGTCACCAGGATACCGGCGATAAACGCCAGCCAGCGCTTGGACATGTTCTGCCCGATGACTTGGCGCAAGTTGGAACCGTAGACCCGCAGGATGCCGGTACGGACGATGTGCGTGCCCCAGATAAGCAGGGTCACGGCGGAAAGCAGATTGAGCAAGGTCAGCATGCTCGGCCCCCCGTGTGGGTGCGCTCTAAAGTGAGCGAATGAAAGTTGCCGCGTGCCGCTCTACGTCTTGTACTTAAGCTGTAGTTGGCGAATGGGCTCTGCGCCAGCATCGCATAGCTAAAGTGGGGATTGAAACAAAACTGTCATGAAATCAACTTTTTGTGGATGCAAAAAAGGGGCTTAAAAAGCCCCTTTTTGTCTGGCTCGGGTTTATTGACCCGGAATGTCTTTGCGCAGTTTCACCGGATCCTGCTGTTTTTTCTTTTTCGCGATGGCGGTGCGCATCTTGATGTTCACCGCTTCCACCGCCAGCGAGAACGCCATGGCGAAGTAGACGTAGCCTTTTGGCACGTGCACATCGAAGGATTCCGCGATCAGCACGGTACCCACGACCAGCAGGAACGACAGCGCCAGCATTTTCAGCGACGGGTGCTTGTCGATGAACTCGCTGATGGTGCCAGCAGCCAACATCATCACCAATACCGCCACGACAATCGCCGCGACCATGACCGGAACATGGGACACCATGCCGACAGCGGTGATGACCGAGTCCAGGGAGAACACGATGTCGATGATCGCGATCTGGATGATGGTGTAGATGAACTTGCCACCGGCGCCCTTCGGCTCGTCGTGGGTTTCGTCTTCACCTTCAAGCGCGTGGTACATCTCCTGGGAGCTTTTCCACAGCAGGAACAGGCCACCGAAGAACAGGATCAGGTCGCGACCGGAAATGCCTTGGCCGAAGACCACAAAGAGGTCGGCGGTCAGTTGCATCACCCAGGTGATCGACAGCAGCAACAGAATGCGCGTGACCATGGCCAGCGCCAGGCCGAAGATCCGGGTGCGCGCCTGCATATGCTTGGGCATGCGGCTGACCAGGATCGAAATCATGATGATGTTATCGATGCCCAGGACGATCTCGAGGGCCGTCAGGGTGAAGAAGGCAATCCAGATCTCCGGATTGGTCAGCCATTCCATGTGTATTCCTTTGAGCGAGTGTTAAACCGCGCAAGCTGCAGCGCCGCGCGGTTGGGTGTTTGGATTATAGAGTGCTGAACAGCGGAATAATCCCCATCAGCAAAGCGGCGACCATTATGCACAGGCACACCAGCACTGCCCACTTGAGGGTAAAGCGCTGGTGATCGCCAAACTCGATACCGGCCAAAGCGACCAGCAGGTAGGTCGAGGGTACGAGCGGGCTCAACAGGTGCACAGGTTGGCCGACGATCGACGCACGTCCCATTTCTGCCGCAGTGATGCCGTAGTGGCTGGCGGCTTCGGCGAGTACTGGCAATACGCCGTAGTAGAACGCATCGTTGGACATGAAGAACGTAAACGGCATGCTCACCAGCGCGGTGATCACGGCCAGGTACGGGCCCAGCGCGTCAGGGATAACGGCCAGCAGACTCTTGGACATGGCATCGACCATGCCGGTGCCCGACAGGATGCCGGTGAAGATACCGGCCGCGAAGATCAGCCCCACCACCGCTAATACGCTGCCGGAGTGGGCGGCGACGCGGTCTTTCTGCATCTGCAGGCACGGGTAGTTGACGATCATCGCGATACTGAACGCCACCATGAATAGCACCGGAAGCGGCAACAGGCCGGCGATCAACGTGCACATCAGGGCGAACGTCAGCGCGCCGTTGAACCAGATCAGTTTCGGGCGACGAGCGTCCGGGAATTGCGACACGCTGATTTCGCTGTGGTCGATCTCGTCGCCTTGCAGGTGCAATTCACCCAGGCGTGCACGTTCGCGCAGGCCGTACATGTAGGCGATCACCAGGATTGCGACGACGCCGGCGGCCATGGCCGGGATCATCGGTACGAAAATGTCCGACGGGTCCACATGCAACGCACTGGCGGCGCGGGCGGTCGGGCCACCCCAGGGGGTCATGTTCATCACGCCACCGGCGAGGATGATCAAGCCAGCCATGATCCGCGGGCTCATGCCGATGCGCTGGTACAGCGGCAGCATGGCGGCCACGCAGATCATGTAGGTGGTAGCGCCGTCACCGTCGAGGGACACCACCAGGGCCAGCACGGCGGTGCCGACCGAGACTTTCAGCGGGTCGCCCTTGACCATCTTGAGGATCTTGCGCACGGCCGGGTCGAACAGGCCGGAGTCGATCATCAGGGCAAAGTAGAGAATGGCGAACATCAGCATCACGCCGGTCGGCGCGAGCTTGGTGATGCCCGCGAGCATCATCGGGCCGATCTCCGGCGCGAAACCGCCGAACAGCGCGAACAGGATCGGCACGATGATCAGGGCGATCAGCGCGGATAGGCGCTTGGTCATGATCAGGAACATGAACGTGATGACCATGGCAAAGCCAAGGAAAGTCAGCATAGGAATACTCCAGGCGTAGCGCGGCTAGGGAATGGCGAACCGAGGGGGTCAGCGCAGAACGAAAGGCACGAGGCGTACGGGTGGAGTTGGGGCGAACAGGCGGGTACGAGCGGACATCGGGAATCACCATTGTTGTTGTTAACAGCCGGTCTGTTGCCGGCAGTGGGGGCGATCCTAGACGGGTAAGCTTTCAGCCAGCTTTCGCTGACAAAACAGACGATGGAGGGTAGGTATATGGTCTTCAGGTTTGCGCAGACCAAATGTGGGAGCTGGCTTGCCTGCGATAGCGTCACCTCGGTTCAACTGAACGACCGAGGTGTCTGCATCGCCGGCAAGCCGGCTCCTACAGATTCTGCGGCGGGGTTTCAGGGCAGTTCCAGGCCGCCTGCCGCCTTGTGCAAGGCCCGCAAATGCTCGCCTACCTGCTTGAGGTTGGCTTCGCAGGCGGCAATCTCGGCGGAGCGCGAGGGGTCCAGCAGCGCCCTCACCTCTTTATCCAGCTCGCCAGTCAGTGATTGCAGTTGCTTCTGGCGCTCGGCGCTTTCCGATTCCAGGCGCTTGGCTTCCGAAGGCTGCGGCAGGCCGTAGCCGCCGCTGCCCAAGAGTTCTGCCGGACGGCTGAGGAAGCCGCTGTTGGCAAGGATCTGTTGCAGCGTAGCGTTGGCTTTCTCCATGCCGCCGTTTTTCAGCTCGCGGGCGCCGAGGTAGCGTTGTTTGACTTCGTCCTGGGCCAGCATCAACTGCTTGCGAAAACTCGCCTGTTCAAGCAGCAGCAATGCGGCGCTGGTGCGCAGATCGGCCTGGCCGAACCACTGGCGGCGCTCCTCTGCGCTGAGGGACAGCCAGTCTTCGACCTGGGTCTGCTGGATCGGCAGATGCTTGCGCAGTACATCGAACATCGCTTGGTAGCGTTCGCGGAAGGAGTCGAAGTGATAGCCCAGGCGTAACGCCCGGCGTTTGTCGTCCAGTACGCTGGTGTCGGCCAGGCCACGAGCACTCAACACCTCAAGCAAACCGTTGGGGGTTATGTTGTCCAGGCCGGTCAGTTGCGGGTTGGCGCTGCCACTGCGTAACAGTTTCAGGCTCTCCACCGCACAGTTGTTGGAAATGAAGAAGTAATTACCGTCGTAGCTCCAGTGCATCTCGGCGGCATGCTCGACGGTGTCGTTGATTTCCTGGCGGGTCAGTTTCAACGGCACGGAGGCCAGGCCGCGCAACTCGGTCTTGGTGTACTCGTCGATCACTTGCGCCAACGGCAGGACAAACAGGCGCGACGGGTATTTGCCGACCAGGCCGTCCCAGCTCGACAGCTGTACGTCACCGACAAACGCGCGGTAGGACAATACTAGGTGCTGGTCCAGATCCAGCCGACAATCCGGACCACGCGGACGGCCTGGCGCGCAGATCACCAGGCGCAACATGCTGTGGCCCCAGCGGCTCACCAGGTTTTGATTGGCTTCGGCCAGCAGGTAGTCGATTTCGTAGACGCGCTCCGGGTCGACATGGCCCAGCGGCGTCTTGGCGAAATCGTTGCCGGCGTTCAGGAACGCATAGGTGTTGGCGCAGGTTTCTTGGTTCGGCGGCGCCCAGCCAAAGTGTTCTTTGTAATAACGGAACAGCGAGGGACGGCGGCAGGCGTAGCTCTGGTCAAGCAGGAAGTACTCCATGTTGACTGCGACGAATTCCAAGGGGCTGGTGGTTTCGTAGATGTCCGGGCTGCGCGCGACCTGATGGTTGTTCTGTTCGCGTTCGCCACGACGACCGACGTATTGCGGCCAGCCGGCAAGGTCCAGCAGGCGCGGGTCATCGCTGAGGGTAAAACGTCGGCCATTCTGGCCACGGCATTGATCAGGCAGGCCGATCAGGCCGGTGAGATTGTTCTGGCGGCTGCAGCGGTTGATCAGTGCGCGGTCTGCTTTGGACCACAGGCGTGCACGGTCATAAATGTGGGTCAGCTCATGCAGCACGGTGGCGAGCATTTCGCGGCGCACGGTGCCGTGGGGGCGATTGGTCTTCTGGGTGGCGGCGCTGCCGTCGGTCAGGCTGGCGAGCAAGTTGCGGTTGAGGTCCAGCTCGGACACCAGGGAGGCTTGCCCGTAGGCGTTCTCGGGCATCTTGTCGGTCCAGCCGACATCGATGCGCCGGTCCAACTGCTCGATGAAGCTAGGTGGTAAAGCGCGCATCGCTTCGTCGAGCAACGCCTGGCTGGCCTGCTGTTCAGCCGGGCTCAAGCCTTCGGTCTTGAGCCGCAGTTGCAGGCCGGCTTGGGCTGCGCTGGCGCACAGCAGCACAACCCCGGCCAGGAGCCAGGCGGCAATTCGCCTCACAGTGCGAGGATAGCTTCGGCGAGGGTCTGGTCACTGGCGTCGCGGGCTTCCGGCAGACGTGTGCGCAGGGTGTCGAAGGCGGCTTCCAGGCGTGCGCCACGGATTTCGCCGTTGGTGGCGACGAAGCTGGCAGCGTCGTCGTGGGCTTCGCGCACGACTTTGGAGTCGCGTATGGAGGTGGTGGTGTCCGAGGTGAAATCAATGGTGCGACCAGAGGCGCGAACAATGATGTTACTGGTGGCCACCAGGGTCTGTGCCTGGGCAACGTCGGCCAATAACAGCAGGCCAAGGGCGGCGGCGATCAGCGGGCTACGCATGAGATGACTCCAATGAAAAAGATCGAATACAAAGATGATTATTGGACGAGAATTGCTTGCGCCAGTTCAAGGTCGCTGGCGTTAAGTTTTGGTTGGCTGCGGCGCAGATAATCCAGCGCGGATTCCAGCCGTGCGCCCCGCCATTGGCCGTCAGTGGCGATAAACGCAGCCGCGTCGTCCTGGGCGGCCATAATCACTTTTCTGTCGAAGGGCGCGGACGTCACCTTGCTGGTGGCGTACGCACTGGCGACGGTGCTTTGGGTGCTCAGGTCGAAAGCCGAAGCCACGGGCGACCAGGCGCCACAAAGCAATAGTGGAACTATTAAAAGGCGGTATGAAAAAGCCATGGGACTCGACAACTTAAAACGAGCGCCAAGGCTAGCGTAATGCCCGGGCGAGAGCCAGCGCCCAGGCATCAGCCCTGTATTCAGATCGCCAGGATGGCCTGGGCCAACTGTGCGTCAGTCGCGGTGTTCAACTGCGGCGCTTGTTGGCGAATCTGTGCCAGGGCACTTTCCAGTTTCACACCACGGATGGCGCCTTCACTGGCAACAAAGCTGGCGGCGTCGTCACGGGCGGCGCGCACGACTTTATTGTCGCGCAGGGACGAGGTGGCATCGGAAGTAGCGTCGGAGGTGGCTTTAAGCGCGCCGACGATGGAGTCGGTGGTCACGATGAAGCTGGTCGCGTTGGCGTTGGCAGCCAGGGCCAACAGGGCGGCGGCACTCAGCAGGCGAAGACGGGACATGGGATGACTCCTGTAGATGAACGGATAAGGTGGCGCAGGGCAGCCATTGGGGATCAGACGCCCGTACTACGCGGTTCGCCACGTGGTGACTGGATATTAAGCCGCCGTTTATCCGTTCGGGAAGCGTCTTGACTGCCTAGTCACGCCAGAACGGTTTGGACAGCTCGTTCATTCGGTCGCCAGGGCTGATGCCCAGGTCGGACAGTTCACGGCTATCAAGCTGAGACAGTTGGCGCCGTTCATAGGCCTGGCGTAGCCATTTGGCGAGGATCGAAGCGGCTCGACTTAACAACCGCTTATAGCTGTGGGATGGCGTGTCCATGGCGTGCACCTTTCATGAGGTCTTGGAACACCATGTTCAGCGAGAGGATGTGACCGATACAGATACACTGGAGTTAAATTGTACTGCTTAACTGTTGTATTTTTTAAACTGTACCTGTCCACGAATTGTGTCACTGTTTTCCCGTTGAAAACCCAAACCCCGAAAACAACAAAGCCCGCCTCCGGTTTCCCGGGGCGGGCTTTGCTTTGACAAATCAGGGTGCTGGCGGTGGACCCGGTAGGTCAGGGCCAGCGAGCGCTAAATCAGCGCCAGAACGGCTTGCTCAGCTCTTCGTAGCGTTGAGCTTCGCTGATGCCTGCGTCAGCCAGCAGACGCGAATCCAGACGAGCCAGTTGGTGGCGGCTGGAGATGCGGCGCTGCCACAACATCAGGTTGGCGATAACGCGCAGAGGCAGGGAGGCCTGGGTGTTTACAGCTTTTTCTTCGAAGAACAGATCGGAACTGAGTGTACGTTCCATGATGACATCCTTCCGCTTGTGGCGGGATTAGGTAGTGGTTTAACTGATGCCAATGATCCTCTTCCGGCGCAAGACTCTCTAGATACAGTTCACCTGTATTGTGAGGGGCCAGTTAACTGTTTATGGGTGCTGTACTGTACAGAAATGAGGCAACTGTACCTGTCTGCACTGAAGTGGTGCGAAACTGGTGTTTTCGAGGTGATGTGTGGGATATTTCGGTAGGAAATGACCGGTACAGCAGTACAGTTTTTTGCAGGAGTGGCGTTGAGAATGCCGGGCTGATGAAACTGTTTTTGCATCAGCCCGGATCTGTATCAATCACGCCTTGAGCATATGCCCGGTTTCTTCCAGGTTGATGTGCCAGCTCAGTGCTTCGCGCAGGATGTGGGGCGTGTGCCCGCCGACGGCGCAAGCAGCGTTGAAGTAACTGTTCAGGGCATCGCGATAGGCAGGGTGCACACAGTTATCGATGATCACCCGCGCTCGTTCCCGTGGCGCCAGGCCACGCAGGTCGGCAAGCCCAACTTCGGTGACCAGGATATCGACGTCATGCTCGGTGTGGTCCACATGGCTGACCATCGGCACCACGCTGGAAATCGCCCCGCCTTTAGCAATGGATTTGGTAACAAAGATCGCCAGGTGCGCATTGCGCGCGAAATCCCCGGAGCCGCCAATACCATTCATCATCCGCGTGCCGCAGACATGGGTGGAGTTGACGTTGCCGTAGATGTCGAACTCCAGCGCGGTGTTGATGCCGATGATGCCCAGGCGACGCACCACTTCCGGATGGTTGGAGATCTCTTGCGGGCGCAGCACCAGTTTGTCCTTGTACTTCTCCAGGTTGCCGAATACGTCGGCATTGCGCCGTTCTGACAAGGTGATCGAGCTGCCCGAAGCAAAGCTCAGCTTGCCCGCGTCGATCAGGTCGAAGGTCGAATCCTGCAACACTTCCGAATACATGGTCAGGTCTTCGAACGGCGATTCGATCAAGCCACACATTACTGCATTGGCGATATTGCCGATGCCGGCCTGCAACGGGCCGAGTTTGTTGGTCATGCGGCCGGCGTCGACTTCCTGCTTGAGGAAGTTGATCAGGTGATTGGCGATGCCTTGGGTGTCGCTGTCGGGTGGCGTCACGGTCGAGGCGGAATCGGCCTGGTTGGTGATGACGATGGCGGCGATCTTTTCCGGTGGGATCGGAATAGCAGTGCTGCCAATCCGGTCATCGACCTTCACCAGCGGGATCGGCGTACGGGTTGGCCGGTACGTCGGGATATAAATGTCGTGCAGCCCTTCCAGGTTCGGGTTGTGCGCCAGGTTGATCTCGACGATCACCTGTTTGGCGAAAATCGCAAAGCTGGCCGAGTTGCCCACAGACGTGGTGGGCACAATATGGCCTTGCTCAGTGATCGCGACCGCTTCAATCACCGCAATATCCGGTAGCTTGAGCTGATTGTTGCGCAGCTGCTCGACGGTTTCCGACAGGTGCTGGTCGATAAACATCACTTCGCCGGCGTTGATCGCCTTGCGCAAGGTGCTGTCGACCTGGAACGGCATGCGTCGCGACAGTACGCCCGCTTCGGTCAGTTGCTTGTCCAGGTCATTTCCCAGGCTGGCGCCGGTCATCAGGGTGATTTTCAGCGGCGAGGTCTTGGCGCGTTCGGCCAGAGCGTGGGGGACGGCCTTGGCTTCACCGGCACGGGTGAAGCCGCTCATGCCGACGGTCATGCCGTCCTCGATCAGTGCGGCGGCGTCTGCCGCGCTCATGACCTTGTTCAACAACGAAGGCAAGCGGATACGATCACGGTACATGGATTGTTATCTCAGGCTACGGAAGCAAGCTGCGCAGTTTAGTGATTTCAAAAAAATTCGGCCCGCTACCATGGTCGAATGCCAGGCAGCGATTTAGAGCTTTTGGTCGGGTTTCATGAGGTAATAAAAAACCCCAGCCTACAGGAGGCCGGGGTTTCGAGTATTGCGCTGAAGCAGTGTTACTCGACGGCTTTGACCATGTCTTCGATGACCTTCTTGGCATCACCGAAGACCATCATGGTCTTGTCCAGGTAGAACAGCTCGTTGTCCAAGCCGGCGTAGCCGCTGGCCATTGAGCGTTTGTTGACGATGATCGTCTTGGCCTTGAAGGCTTCGAGAATCGGCATGCCCGCGATCGGTGAATTCGGATCGTTCTTGGCGGCCGGGTTGACCACGTCGTTCGCGCCCAGCACCAGCACCACGTCGGCCTGGCCGAACTCGGAGTTGATGTCTTCCATCTCGAACACCTGGTCGTAAGGCACTTCGGCCTCGGCGAGCAGGACGTTCATGTGCCCTGGCATACGGCCGGCCACTGGGTGGATCGCGTACTTCACGGTGACGCCGTGGTGGGTCAGCTTCTCGGTCAGTTCCTTGAGCGCATGTTGTGCACGTGCTACGGCCAGGCCGTAACCCGGGACGATGATCACGGTATCGGCGTTGGTCAGCAGGAAGGTCGCGTCGTCAGCCGAGCCCGATTTGACCGGGCGTGCTTCTTTAGAGCCCGCCGCTGCACCGGCATCCGGCGCATTGCCGAAACCGCCGAGCAGTACATTAAAGAAGGAACGGTTCATCGCCTTGCACATGATGTACGACAGAATCGCGCCGCTGGAGCCCACCAGAGAGCCGGCGATGATCAGCATCGAGTTGTTCAGCGAGAAACCGATGCCCGCTGCTGCCCAGCCGGAGTAGCTGTTGAGCATCGAGACGACCACAGGCATGTCCGCGCCGCCGATCGGGATGATGATCAGCACGCCAAGCACGAAGGCCAGGGCCAGCATCAGCGCGAAGGCGGTGAGGTTGCCGGTGAACATGAACGCCAGGCCCAGGCCCAGCGTAGCGAGGCCGAGCACAAGGTTCAGTTTGTGCTGGCCGCCGAACTGTACCGGTGCGCCCTGGAACAGGCGGAACTTGTACTTGCCGGACAATTTGCCGAAGGCGATCACCGAACCGGAGAAGGTAATGGCACCGATGGCCGCGCCGAGGAACAGTTCCAGGCGGTTACCGGCAGGAATCGAGTCGCCCAGGTGTTTGACGATGCCCAGGGACTGCGGCTCGACCACCGCGGCAATCGCGATGAACACTGCAGCCAGGCCGATCATGCTGTGCATGAACGCTACCAGTTCAGGCATCTTGGTCATTTCTACGCGCTTGGCCATGATCGATCCGGCGGTGCCGCCGATCAGCAGGCCAACGATTACGTATCCAATGCCTGCGGTAGCCAACTCAGCGCCCAGCTTATAGATGAGGCCCACGGTGGTGAGCACCGCCAGCGCCATGCCGAGCATGCCGAACAGGTTGCCGCGTCGCGACGTGGTGGGGTGCGACAGGCCCTTGAGAGCCTGGATGAAGCAGATCGACGCGATCAAGTAGAGCGTCGTGACGAGATTCATGCTCATTACTTAGGCGCCTCTTCTTTTACTTTCGGGGCTTTCTTCTTGAACATCTCAAGCATTCTGCGGGTGACCAGGAAGCCGCCGAACACGTTGACTGCGGCGAGTGCCACGGCCAGGGTGCCCATAGTCTTGCCCAGTGGCGTGACAGTGAGGGCCGCAGCCAGCATGGCGCCGACGATCACGATCGCGGAAATGGCGTTGGTTACCGCCATCAATGGTGTGTGCAGCGCGGGGGTAACGTTCCAGACCACGTGGTAACCGACATAAATCGCCAGCACAAAGATGATCAGGTTGTAGATACCGGGGGAGATAAGCTCTTCCATCGTCTGAATCCCTGCTTAGGCGTTTTTGCGGATGACTTGGCCGTCGCGGCACATCAGGCACGCGGCGACGATGTCGTCTTCGAGGTTGATTTCAAACTGCCCTTCCTTGGTGAAGACCAGCTTCAGGAAGTCCAGCAGGTTGCGCGCGTATAAGGCTGACGCATCGGCGGCGACAGCGCCGGCGAGGTTGGTCGGGCCGCAAATGATCACGCCGTTCTCGACGACCACCTGGTCGGCAACTGTCAGCGGGCAGTTGCCACCTTGGGCAGCGGCAAGGTCGATCACCACGGAGCCGGGCTTCATCTGTGCGACGGTTTCGGCGCTGAGCAAGGTCGGCGCTTTTCGGCCGGGAATCAGGGCGGTGGTAATGACAATGTCGGCCTGCTTGGCGCGTTCGTGCACGGCCAGGGCCTGGCGTTGCATCCAACTGGTCGGCATTGGGCGGGCGTAGCCGCCGACACCGACGGCGCATTCGCGCTCTTCATCGGTCTCGTAAGGCACGTCGACAAACTTGGCGCCGAGGGATTCGATCTGCTCTTTAACGGCCGGGCGTACGTCAGACGCTTCGATCACTGCACCGAGGCGTTTCGCGGTGGCGATGGCTTGCAGGCCTGCAACGCCAGCGCCGAGGATCAGCACGCGTGCGGCCTTCACGGTGCCTGCGGCGGTCATCAGCATCGGCATGAAGCGCGGGTAGTGATGAGCGGCGAGCAGCACGGCTTTATAGCCGGCAATGTTGGCCTGGGACGACAGCACGTCGAGGCTTTGAGCGCGCGAGGTCCGCGGCGCAGCTTCGAGGGCAAAGGCGGTGATGCCGCGCTCCGCGAGCTTGGCGATGGTTTCGTTACTGAACGGGTTGAGCATGCCCACCAACACGGTGCCGCTTTTGATCAGCGCAAGTTCGCTGTCGCTGGGGGCTACCACCTTGAGGATCAGCTCGGCGCCAAACGCATCGTTGGCACTGCCAATGGTTGCGCCTGCCGTTTCATAGGCACTGTCGACGACGCTGGCTTTGATGCCGGCTCCGCTTTGTACAGTGACCTTATGGCCCTGGCCGATCAGCTTCTTGATGGTTTCCGGGGTGGCAGCCACCCGCGTTTCACCGGTCTGGGTTTCGAGAGGAACACCAATGTGCACGTCAAATCTCCTGCATGATCTTTTTGCTTTTGATCTTTTTGTAAAAAGGCCAGTGCACCGCGAGTGGCGCAACTGGGGCGGCCGATCAGCACGATCCCGCTGAAATGACAGCGGGGCGCGGCATTTTGCAGGCGAACTTTACGGCCTTCAAGGGATTATGACGGGTGACGAAAAATTAACTACAAGTCACCCTGTGACTGATTGTCGCAACACGCTGAAATAACCTCTTCAAATACATGGGCTTAAAGGGCTGCAGGCGCTTCTGCAATCTTTTGACATCGTTGGTGTGAATAGTCGGTCATTGGCTTGTATTAGTCGCTGCAAGCCATATAGATCATGGCTTTGAGTCCTATTTTCGCCTGACAGATACAGTCTGTTGAAATGCGACATATATGTATATCTGTAGGATTGAAAATTTGCTGACTACAGAGTCAATAATGTTGTTTTGACCTTTAAATACAAGGGCTGTAGCGCTGTGACTGGTCGATCAGCCAGTCCCTAAATGCGTGTAATGAGGCGGATTCGACCTTTCTGTCAGGAATCATCAAGTAATAGGCCTTCGAACTGCTCAGTGTTTCGGGGCTTGTGATCACCAGTTGGCCGTCCTCTAGTTCGCGTTGAATGAGGAACGGCGGGATCAGCGCGATCCCCATGTCATGCATGGCGGCCTGAGACAACATCGAGAATAGCTCGTAACGGGGGCCTGTCATGTCGCGAGGTACGCTCAGCTGCTGGGCGTTGAACCACTGGCGCCACGCGTAAGGTCTCGTCGTTTGCTGCAGGAGGGGCAGTTCCGCGATTTCCTGGGGGCTGAGTTGCGTGCTGTTACCAAGCAGTCGCGGGCTGCACACAGGGACAGGATTCTCTCCCATCAGGCGGTGCGATTCCGTACCGGACCAATCGGCATCGCCGAAGTAGATGGCGGCGTCGAATTCGGTATCGGCAAACAGGAAGGGCCGTGTTCGGTTCGTCAGGTTGACCGTGACCTCAGGATGTTGGCGTTGGAAATCCTTGAGGCGAGGGATCAGCCACTGAGTGCCAAATGTCGGGACCACGGCCAACTCGATGGTGTTAGCGCCCTGCTGACCCATGACGGAAAGCGTGTCGCGCTCCACCGCATCCAGTTGCGTGGCGACGCGGCGGCTGTACGACAGCCCTGCTTCCGTCAGTTTTACCCCTCGGCGTGAGCGACGAAACAGCTCGACACTCAAAAACTCCTCAAGGCTGGCGATCTGTCGACAGATGGCGCCTTGAGTGATCGAAAGCTCGTGTGCGGCCTTGGTAAAGCTTTCGTGGCGGGCCGCCGCTTCAAAACTGACCAAGGCGGTCGTACTGGGAATTTTTCTGCGCATATACCGTGTCCTCACATGTAAAGCGCATATGCGCGCTTTTCGGCGGTTTCGAAGTGAGAAATTAGCACAACCCTATGCGGAAACCTCGTTTGCTCTGAGCGCTTGTCGCGCCTAGGCTGGTTCCACGACATCCGTTTCTTTCCGCGAGGACTTATTCATGGCTGGCAAGGCAAGCTTCAACTGGATCGATCCACTGCTGCTGGATCAACAGCTCACCGAAGAAGAGCGCATGGTGCGCGACAGTGCTGAGCAGTTTGCCCAGGACAAGCTGGCGCCGCGCGTGCTTGAAGCCTTTCGCCATGAAAAGACCGACCCTGCGATTTTTCGCGAGATGGGCGAGACCGGTTTGCTCGGTGCGATGATTCCTGAGCAGTACGGCGGCAGTGGCTTGAATTACGTCAGTTATGGGTTGATCGCGCGCGAAGTGGAGCGCGTCGACTCCGGCTATCGCTCGATGATGAGTGTGCAGTCTTCGCTGGTGATGGTGCCGATCAACGAGTTCGGCACCGAGGCGCAGAAACAGAAGTACTTGCCGAAGTTGGCGTCTGGGGAATGGATCGGCTGTTTCGGCCTGACCGAGCCCAATCATGGGTCTGACCCAGGTGCGATGATTACCCGGGCTCGAAAAGTGGACGGCGGTTACAGCTTGACGGGCGCGAAGATGTGGATCACCAACAGCCCGATCGCGGATGTGTTTGTGGTGTGGGGCAAGGACGACGCCGGTGACATCCGTGGCTTTGTCTTGGAGAAAGGCTGGAAGGGCCTGAGTGCGCCGGCGATTCATGGCAAGGTCGGGCTCCGCGCTTCTATCACCGGTGAAATCGTCATGGACAATGTGTTCGTGCCGGAAGAGAACATTTTTCCGGACGTGCGTGGTCTGAAGGGGCCTTTCACCTGCCTCAACTCTGCGCGTTATGGCATTTCTTGGGGGGCTTTGGGTGCTGCTGAGTTCTGCTGGCATACCGCTCGCCAATACACCCTGGATCGCCAGCAATTCGGGCGTCCATTGGCTGCAACTCAACTGATCCAGAAGAAATTGGCCGACATGCAGACCGAGATCACTCTGGCCCTGCAAGGCTGCCTGCGTCTGGGGCGTATGAAGGATGAGGGTACGGCAGCGGTTGAAATCACTTCGATCATGAAGCGCAACTCCTGTGGCAAATCCCTGGATATCGCGCGTATGGCGCGCGACATGCTCGGCGGCAACGGTATTTCCGACGAGTTCGGCGTGGCGCGCCACCTGGTCAATCTGGAGGTCGTGAATACCTATGAAGGTACTCATGACGTGCATGCTCTGATTCTGGGGCGTGCGCAAACCGGTCTTCAGGCGTTCTATTAATAGGAGCACGGCCATGGGCGCGCTTTCGCATCTGCGGGTACTGGATCTATCGCGAGTACTGGCGGGCCCCTGGTCCGGGCAGATCCTTGCGGACCTTGGGGCTGAAGTGATCAAGGTTGAGCGGCCGGGTAGCGGCGACGATACGCGCGCTTGGGGGCCGCCCTTTCTTAAGGATGCCTATGGCGAGAACACCAGTGAGGCGGCGTACTACCTGTCGGCCAATCGCAATAAGCAGTCGGTGACGATCGATTTCACGCGGCCGGAGGGGCAGGCGCTGGTGCGTGAGCTGGCGGCCAAGTCGGACATCCTCATTGAAAACTTCAAGGTGGGCGGGCTTGCCGCGTATGGGTTGGACTATGAGTCGCTCAGGGAGACCAATCCCGAGCTGATCTACTGCTCGATCACGGGCTTTGGCCAGACCGGGCCCTACGCGGCGCGGGCGGGCTATGACTTCATGATTCAGGGGTTGGGCGGCCTCATGAGCCTGACCGGTCGCCCTGAGGGGGATGACGGTGCCGGGCCAGTAAAGGTGGGTGTGGCGCTGACGGACATTCTTACGGGGCTTTACTCTACAGTGGCGATACTAGCGGCACTGGCTCATCGGGATCATGACGGTGGCGGGCAGCACATCGATATGGCGTTACTGGATGTGCAGGTGGCCTGTCTGGCCAACCAGGCGATGAATTACCTGACGACAGGGGCGTCGCCAAAGCGGCTGGGTAATGCGCATCCGAATATCGTGCCCTATCAGGACTTCCCTACCGCCGACGGTGATTTCATCCTGACGGTGGGTAATGACGCGCAGTTTCGTAAGTTTGCCGAAGTGGCTGGGCAGCCACAGTGGGCGGATGATCCGCGCTTCGCTACTAATAAGGTGCGGGTAGCGAATCGAGCGGAACTGATTCCTTTGATTCGTCAGGCGACGGTGTTCAAGACGACGGCTGAGTGGGTGTCGCATTTGGAGCGCGTGGGCGTGCCTTGTGGGCCGATCAATGACCTGGCGCAGGTGTTCGCCGACCCTCAGGTCAAGGCGCGCGGGTTGGCAATGGCGCTGCCCCATGCGTTGGCGGGGATGGTGCCTCAGGTTGCCAGTCCAATACGGTTGTCCAAGACGCCGGTGGAGTACCGCAATGCGCCTCCTCTGCTGGGTGAGCATACGGCTCAAGTGCTTCAGGATGTATTGGGGTTGGGCGCGGCGAATGTGGTTGCTCTTAAGGCGGCAGGTGTTATTTGAGTCGCATCTTCTATATAGAAGATGCTGATGGCCCTTTATTGGTGGTTTTTTAATCAATTCTAACTAATTGATAGAAAAGCAAAATCAAGGGTTGACGGCAGATTTCAGACGTCTATAATTCGCCCCACTTCCGGCGCAGTCGAAGCGGAAAACTCCTTGGTAAACAATGAGTTATGTAAGTTTCGGCAGTGGGTTGCTTCG
>NZ_JBBGYS010000052.1:0-45152 GCF_037479595.1 Pseudomonas sp. MYb541
CGCTCTTGCCCCAACACTCGGCACCTCGCCTAGGCTCGGTGTGCCCGTAATCCGACAGTGATTTGGGGGGCCGCCTAAGATCAAGATCACGATCAAAAGCAAAGCGCGGCGGCCTAGTAGCCGACCGAATCGTTGAAGCCTGCGCATTGCCCTGTGGGAGCCGGGCTTGCCCGCGATGGTCGTCAACGATGATGCAAAAAAACGGGATACACACCAACGTATCTACGATGCGAAGCAAGTCGCTCTTGATCTTGATCTGAGGCGCCCCGTCAAACACGCTGGCCGAACGCAGGCTTGAATCCGTGGGTAACCCGGCAGGACGCCGGGTTAGCCGCGCTGGGCCAAGGATGGCCCATCGCGGCGGCCCACGGATTCAAGCCGGAGTGAGGGCACACCGAGCCTAAGCGAGGTGCCGAGTGTTGGGGCAAGAGCGCTTTGGTTACTTTCGCGCTTTTCGAAAGTGACCCGCCGTAAGGGCGGAACCAATATCAGCCATCACCGCAGCAACGGATATGTACACCAACAGACCGCTATCGCAAGTAACGTGCAGTCAGACAGACCACACCAGCCTCAAGCAAAAAACGAATAAACCACCGCACTGATCGCCACCAACCCCACCGCCGTGACAAACACATTGGACGCCTGCCCACGGTACTTGGCCATGGCCGGCACCTTACGGATGGCATACATCGGCATCAGAAACAGGATCGAAGCAATGATCGGACCGCCCAGCGCCTCAATCATCCTGAGAATGCTTGGGTTCAACGTCGCAACGATCCAGCACACCACCAACATGAACGCCGCCGTCATCCGGTCCAGACGCTTGGCCTCAGGACGACGACCGGTCTTCAGCACCAGCCCCTTGAGGCCTTCACTCGCACCGATGTAATGCCCCAAGAACGACTTGGCAATCGCCACAAACGCGATCAACGGCGCTGCAAACTCGATGGTCGGATTATTGAAGTGGTTGGCCAGATACGACAGGATCGACAAATTCTGTGCCTTCGCCTCGGCGAGCTGCGCCGGCGACAGGGTCAGCACGCAGCTGAACACGAAGAACAGCACCATCACCACCATCAGCAGATGCGCGCGAGACAGGATCTGCGAGCTGCGCTCATCAGCGTGGACGCCGTACTGGCGCTTCTGGTCCACCGCAAAGGCCGAAATGATCGGCGAATGGTTAAACGAGAACACCATCACCGGAATCGCCAGCCACAAGGTACTGAGCAATGCGGACGGCGCAGGCACCACGCTGGCGGTGCTGAGAATGCCGCCATTCCAGTGCGGGATCAGGTACACCGCCAGGAACAGCAACGCGACGATAAACGGATACACCATCAGGCTCATCGCCTTGACGATCACTTGCTCACCGCAACGCACCACGGCCAGCAGACCGAGGATCAGCACAAACGACAGGAGCGCCCGTGGTGGCGGCATGATGTGCAGTTGATGCTCCATGAAGCTGCCGACGGTGTTGGTCAACGCCACGCTGTAGATCAGCAGGATCGGAAAAATGGCGAAGAAGTACAGCAAGGTGATCAGCGCGCCGGCCTTGATGCCGAAGTGCTCTTCAACCACGTCGGTGATGTCGGAGCCTTCACGGCCGGACAGCACGAAACGGGTCAGGCCACGGTGGGCGAAGAAGGTCATCGGGAACGCCAGCAGCGCGAGGATCACCAGCGGCCAAAAGCCACCCAGGCCCGCGTTGATCGGCAAGAACAGCGTACCGGCGCCAATGGCGGTGCCGAACAGGCCAAGCATCCAGGTGGTGTCCTGGCGGCTCCAGCTTGTGAGGGTTGCAGGTGTCGTTGCATAGCGTTCGTCGACGCTATTGGCCTGATCATTCATCCGGTCGGATCTCCGCATTTACACGGCCGGGACGAGTCAGAAAAACCTGACAGGCAGCGCCCCGACCATAGAAGGGGCCGGATTGTCCGGGATTCTTGTGAATAAGCAAAGACTTAGCTGAGGAACGGTGGTGCGGTGCAGGCCCGCAGGGGCACCTGTATACGGCGGTATTCGGGGCGTGCGGCTGAATGTGGAATATACATTCCCGCACAAATCTATTTTAGAATCGCACGTGATCCTGTAGTTTTCATCCAGCATCCGCCGTTTATCCAGAGAGCCCTGCCATGCCTCGCGTTTCCCGCAAACAAGCCGAACTCAATCGCGAAATCATCGTCGAGGCTGCCACGCATCTGTTTCGCGAACGCGGCTTGCACGGCATTAGTCTGTCAGACGTCATGGCCGCCGCTGGCTTGACCCACGGCGGTTTCTACGGGCACTTCGCCTCCAAGGAAGCCCTCGCCACCGAAGCCTGCCAGCAGGCATTCGAGCAAGCGAACCAGGGCTGGCAGGCAAAAATCGATCACAGCGAAGATCAACAGGCTGCCCGCGAGGCCGTGATGGGGCCTTATCTGACAGCCACCCATCGCGACAACCCTGGCGATGGCTGCCCTGTGTCGGCCTTCGCCCCGGACATGTGCCATGAACCCGCCGACACCGCCTTGCAGCACGCCTTTATTGAGGGCGTCGAGAAGTCGCTGGAGGTCTTTGCGCAGCTACAGGATGGAGATCGCCAGGCAATGCTGGCCAACTACGCGATGATGATTGGCGCAGTGACCCTGGCGCGTGCAACACGTGGCATTGGTCTGTCGGATGAGTTCCTGGTTGCTGCACGAAATGCCCTACTGGCCGTTGACAGCCCTTCCTCCGTCCCGGCATGATCAGGCCATGAACATTTTCCAGCGCTTCCTCACCCGCACCACCACCACGACCGCTTACGGCGGGTCGCGCGGTGGCTGTGAGTGCCTGAGCTAGACACTTCACAGATTCAACCCAAGGCCCCGCCAGCGATGGACGGGGCCTTTTTATTGCTCCGTCCATATGGCTATCACAAGGAGCAACACCATGGCTGACGCCCTGCTGATCATCGACCTGCAAACCGGCTTATACGATGGCCCGGAAAAACCCTTCGAGCGCGAACGCGTGCTCGCCACCCTCAACCTGCTGATTCAGCGTGCACGCCATGCTGGCGCCCCGATCTTCTTCGCCCGTCACACCGGCCCGGCAGGTTCACCGATTGAAGCCGGGAGCCCGCTCTGGCAGTTGTGGCATGAGCTTGAGGTGGATGAGTCCCGCGATCACCTGTTCAACAAGACCCGCCCCAGCTGCTTCCTGGGCACAAATCTAGAACAGCAACTGAGAGCAGCGCAGGTCAAAGACCTGGTGATCGCCGGTATGAAAACCCAGTTCTGCATCGACACCACTTGCCGGGTAGCCGTGGAATTAGGGTTTTCGGTGGTGCTACCGGAAGACGGCCATACCTGCATGGACACACCGGCACTCAAGGCCGAAGCGATTATCGAGCATCACAATGCGACCCTTGCCGGGGCGTTCGTGAAGCGTACATGCGCGGCCGAGGTCCGCTTCTGACCGCACAAATACGGCATACTCCTCCCCTCAAACCCTTCAGGAAGAGCCTTCCGATGACCGCTACTGTTTTGGTCCTGGTTGAAACCATCAACGAATACCTGCCCATCATCGAGGGCAATGACTTTCATGTGATCCTGGCACCGACACCCGCCGAACGCGCCGAAGCCATCAAGGCCCATGGCAGCCAGATCAGGGCCGTGCTGACCCGTGGCCCGCTGGGCTTGTACGCCGAGGAAATCGCCGCCCTGCCCCTGCTGGAAATCATCTGTGTGATCGGTGCCGGCTACGAGCACGTAGACCTGCAAGCCGCCAGCAATCGCGGGATCGTCGTGACCAATGGCGCCGGGGTGAATGCGCCGTCGGTGGCCGATCACGCCATGGCACTGCTGCTGTCGCTGGTGCGCGGCATCCCGCAGACCGACGCCGCCGTACGCCGCAGCGAATGGCCGAAAGTGATGCGCCCGTCCCTGGGCGGCAAGCAACTGGGCATCCTCGGGCTGGGTGCGGTGGGCCTGGAAATCGCCAAGCGCGCGTCCCTGGGCTTTGGCATGGAGGTGAGTTACCACAACCGCCAGCCACGCGATGATGTGGACTACACCTACTGCGCCACTGCGGTGGAACTGGCGCGCACCTCGGACTTCCTGATCCTGGCCACGCCCGGCGGCTCCAGCACCCGCCACTTGATCGATCGCCACGCCCTGGATGCCTTGGGCCCGAATGGGTACCTGGTCAATATTGGCCGTGGCAGCGTGGTAGTCACCGCCGACCTGGTCGCCGCCCTGGAGCAACGCCGCATCGGTGGCGCCGCATTGGATGTATTCGACGACGAACCCCAAGTGCCCGACGCCCTCAAGAAACTCAGCAATACCGTGCTCACCTCCCACGTCGCGGGCCTGTCGCCCGAAGCGGCCCATGACACCGTGCAGCGCGTGGCCGACAACCTGGTGGAATACTTTGCCGGTCGCCCGGTGCTCACGCCGGTTGCCCTGCCCTCGCCCACTAAATGACCGATCAGGCACGCTGATCATCGTCCAACACGCTAACCTATTAAGCCGCCCCGACCTTGTCGCTGGGCGGTTGTGCGCATTAGATTAGGAAATAGTCCAAGGCCTTTAGAATAAGCAGAAGGGATAAGCATGGCGCTGAACGACCAATCGACCCAGATTCGCCCAGGCGAAGAACTTGATGCCAGCCTGATCGATCCCTACCTCAAGGCCCATATCCCCGGCCTGAGCGGCACGCCCACCATCAGCCAGTTTCCCGGTGGCGCGTCCAACCTGACCTACCTGCTGGAATACCCTGGCCAGGAATTCGTGCTGCGTCGCCCGCCCTTTGGCCACAAGGCCAAGTCCGCCCACGACATGGGCCGCGAGTACCGCATTCTCAACCAGCTCAAAGATGGCTTCCCCTATTGCCCCAAGGCCTACGTGCATTGCACCGATGAGTCAGTGATCGGCGCCGAGTTCTATGTGATGGAGCGGGTCAGCGGCATCATCCTGCGCTCCGACCTGCCGCCTGAACTGGGCCTGGACGCGGCCAAGACCGAAGCGCTGTGCAAAAGCTTCATCGACAAGTTCGTCGAACTGCACCAGGTGGACTACAGCGCCTGCGGCCTGGCCGACCTGGGCAAGCCGCAAGGCTATGTAGAGCGCCAGATCCGTGGCTGGAGCGATCGCTACGAAAAAGCCCTGACCCCCGACGCGCCGCGCTGGGAAGCGGTACGCGCCTGGCTCAACGACAAGATGCCCGCCGACCACCCGACCTCCAGCATCGTGCACAACGACTATCGCTTCGATAACGTGATCCTCGACCCGCACAACCCGATGCAAATCATCGGCGTGCTGGACTGGGAGCTGACCACCCTCGGCGACCCGCTGATGGACCTGGGCAACACCCTCGCCTATTGGATCGAAGCGGCCGACCCGGCGCCGGTGCAACTGATGCGCCGCCAGCCGAGCAACGCGCCGGGCATGCTCACCCGCCGTGAATTCGTCGACTACTACGCTGAACGCTCGGGCATCCAGATCGACAACTTCGACTTCTACTACACCTACGGCCTGTTCCGCCTGGCCGGCATCGTGCAGCAGATCTACTACCGCTTCTTCCATGGCCAGACCCAGGACAAACGCTTTGCGCAGTTCATTCACATGAACACGCTGCTGGAGCAGATGAGCCTGAACGTCATCAGCAAATCGTCCCTTTAAGGAACCGCTATGTCCAAGACCCACCTGTTCGACCTCGACGGCAAGATCGCATTCGTTTCCGGCGCCAGCCGTGGCATCGGCGAGGCCATCGCCAAGTTGCTGGCCCAGCAAGGCGCCCATGTAATCGTATCCAGCCGCAAGCTGGAAGGCTGCCAGCACGTGGCCGACGCAATCATCGCCGATGGCGGCAAAGCCACGGCCGTGGCCTGCCATATCGGTGAAATGGAACAGATCACCCAAGTGTTCGCCGGTATCCGCGAACAGTTCGGGCGCCTGGATATCCTGGTCAACAACGCCGCGACCAACCCACAGTTCTGCAACGTGCTGGACACCGACCTCGGTGCGTTCCAAAAGACCGTTGACGTGAACATCCGTGGCTACTTCTTCATGTCCGTGGAAGCCGGCAAGCTGATGCGCGAGAACGGCGGCGGCAGCATCATCAACGTCGCGTCGATCAACGGGATTTCCCCCGGTGTATTCCAGGGCATCTACTCGGTGACCAAGGCCGCCGTGATCAACATGACCAAGGTGTTCGCCAAGGAGTGCGCAGCGTTCGGCATTCGCTGCAATGCCCTGCTGCCGGGCCTGACCGACACCAAGTTCGCCTCGGCGCTGGTGAAGAACGACGCGATCCTGAAAATGGCGCTGGCGCAGATCCCGCTCAAGCGCGTGGCCGACCCGAGCGAAATGGCTGGCGCGGTGCTGTTCCTGGCCAGCGATGCATCGAGCTACACCACCGGTGTGTCGCTGAACGTGGACGGTGGTTTCCTGTCCTGATCAGGCATTCGGCGGCTGCTGTCGAAAACTGACCGCCAGGCGGTTCCAGCCACTGATGCTGGACACCGCCATGGTCAGGTCTACCAGTTCCTGCTCGCTGAACTCCACCCGCACGGCGGCGAACAGTTCATCCGATACCACCGAGGTCGGCAGTGTCGCGACCGATTCGCTCCAGGCCAACGCGGCCTTTTCCCGCGCCGTGAAGAACGGCGAATCCCGCCAGACGCATAACGCGAACAAACGTCGCTCGGTCTCGCCGCGCTGACGTGCCGCCATCGAGTGCATGTCGGTACAGAAACCACAGTGGTTGAGCTGCGAGACACGGATCTTGATCAGTTCCAGCAAAGGCTTTTCGATGGACAAGCCGAAGGTCGTCGCCTCCAGCATCAGCATGCCTTTGAGCGCCTGCGGTGAGGCGGTGTAGTAATCCAGGCGGGGTTCCATGGGGATTGCTCTCTGGCGGTAGGTTCAATGACCGTCCAGCCTAGAACCCACAGGGCATAAGCCCTATAGCCAATCGGCCGGTTTATGCAGAGACCATTTTGAGCCTGCCGCGCACCCGCGTACGCTTGGCGCAAAGTAAATGCCCGGAATAAGACATGGAACTGCACGTTGTGATCAACGGCCGTAAGGATCTGGCCGAACAGTTGTACCAACAGTTGCGTGAAGCCATTGGCTCCGGGCGCCTGGCGGCCGGCGCGCAGCTGCCGCCCAGCCGCTTGCTCGCCGAGCAGTTGGGTGTGTCACGCAAGACCGTGTCGGACACCTATGCCACCCTGACCTACGAGGGATTGCTGATCGGCAAGACCGGTCGCGGCACCTTCGTCAACGCCCGTGCGCCACAGACCGAACGCCTGCAAACCGCCACCGACCTGGCCTGCGCCGCCAACCTGGCGAAGTGGCAATCACTGCCCTCGCCCATGCGCCACCCCACCCGCGACAGCACGCTGCGCTATGAATTTATCGGCGGCGCCACCAGCCGCAACCAGTTCCCCCAGGATGAATGGCGGCGCTGCACACAGGACGCTCTACGCCGCATCGCCCAAAACAGCGGTTTCTACAGCCAGCCCGAAGGCTTGCCGGCGCTGCGCAGTGCCATTGCCGGGCATATCGCGTTTTCACGCGGGGTCAACTGCCGTGACAGCGACATCGTGGTCACCAACGGCGCGCAGCAGGCGCTGGACCTGATCGCCCGTGTGGTACTGGAACCGGGCAGCATTGTCGCCATGGAAGACCCCGGCTACAGCCCTGCGCGCCAAATGTTCATGGCCATGGGCGCCCGTGTCGCCAGCGTGCCGGTGGACGAACAGGGTATCCGCGTCGACCAGATTCCCGACGGCACACGCCTGATCTACGTGACGCCATCCCACCAGTTCCCGCTCGGCATGCCGATGAGCCTGCCGCGCCGTGAAGCCTTGCTGGCGCGGGCGTTCGAACTGGGCGCGATCATTATCGAGGACGACTACGACAGCGAGTTCCGCTACGAAGGGCGACCTACCGACTCCCTGCAAAGCATGGACACCCGTGGCGTGGTGACCTACGTCGGCACCTTCTCGAAAACCTTGCTGCCGGAGCTGCGCCTCGGTTACGCGGTGCTGCCACCCGCGATTTATGGCGCAGTCCTCAAGGCCAAGCAGCTGACCGACCAGCACAGTTCCACACTGCCGCAATGGGCCCTGGCCAAGTTCATCAGTGAAGGCTACCTGCTCAAGCATATCCGTCGTTGCCACACGGTTTACGCCGGGCGCCGTGAACGCATCCTGCAACGCCTGGCAGGTGATTTGTCGCCGTGGTTCGAGGCGGTACCTACCGTGGCCGGGTTCCACATGGCGGCGCTGTGCAAGGTGCCGGTGAACATCCCGTTGCTGATGGAACTGGCGCGCCGGGTAGAAGTGGGTTTGTACCCCTTGGATGTATTTTTCCACGATGCGCCGGTCCGCCCGGGGCTGATCATCGGCTTCGGCGCCATCGAAACCCTGGACATCGACCCGGCGCTGGACAAGGTGCGAGACATTCTTCAGCAGATTGGCTAGTGGATTTTCCGCCGGATTGGTCATTGGTCCTGGCTCAGTCAGGCTCTAGCCTGTGCACTGACCCGACCTCGGAGACC
This sequence comes from Pseudomonas sp. MYb541, assembly GCF_037479595.1. Classification (NCBI taxonomy): domain Bacteria; kingdom Pseudomonadati; phylum Pseudomonadota; class Gammaproteobacteria; order Pseudomonadales; family Pseudomonadaceae; genus Pseudomonas; species Pseudomonas sp. MYb541. The sequence goes on from NZ_JBBGYS010000052.1 coordinate 8,527, forward strand.
ATCGCCATGCCAGCCTGTGCCTTCAACACTGTCCATGTCCGTGCGACAGCCGGGCGCTCAGCGGAACTGGGCAAGCGCCTGCAGCAGATAGCCGACGCCGTGCGCACCGCCCCCGGCTGCCTGGATTACAGGGTGCACCGCGACCCGATAGACCGCGATCTGTGGACCGTCACGGGTCATTGGGCCTGTGCCGAGCAGCTCAGCGCACACTTCGCATTGCCGGCCCTGCAAGGCTTTATCGAATTGACCCGTGAACACCTGGCCCGTCGCCTGGATTTCGACCACTGAAGCATTGGTCTCCTGGTCTTAGCCAGGATTGGTCATTGGTCACCCAGGCCTTGCGGCGTAGGGTAAAGAAGTCTCGAACTACTCGGAAACTTCGCCATGAAACGACTGCTCGCCGCCTCCCTGATGCTCGCCTCGCTCAGCGCCTTTGCCCACGAACCGGTGTACAACCAGGAGTCGATCAAGGTCTTGCAAGAACACGCTTTGACCAATGTACCCGGCAAGAAAACCATCATGCTCACCGTGGACTACGCCCCCGGCCAGGCCACCGTGCCCCACAGCCACACGGGCACGGCCGTGGCCTATGTGCTGGAAGGCGCGATTACGTCGCGGGTGAATGATGAGAAAGCGAAGACCTACCAGGTCGGCGAATCGTTCTACGAACCTGCTGGTTCGCGGCACTTTGAATCGAGTAATGCCAGCCAGACAAAACCGGCCAAGTTGCTGGTAGTGATGGTGCTGGATGACAAGGCTGAGGTGCTTACCCCCTTGCCACAATAATCCGCCACACCGCAGTAAAAATGTGGGAGCTGGCTTGCCTGCGATAGCGGTGTATCAGTGACAGATGTTTCGGCTGACCCACCGCTATCGCAGGCAAGCCAGCTCCCACAGTTTGAACTGTGTTTCGTCAGGTATTAGGGGCGTTTGAACTGGCGGCGCAGGTCTTCGATCTGTGGCCGGCAGACACAGCCTTCTAAATGATCATTGACCATCCCCATCGCCTGCATCAACGCGTACATCGTGGTCGGCCCCACATAGGTCCAACCACGCTTCTTCAAGGCTTTCGATAAACGTACCGAAGCCGGTGATGTGGGGTTGCCCGTCCAATAAGCCATATCCACCCGTGTCGGGCGCTCATCTTCATTGGGCTCAAACGCCCACAACCAGCGTGCCAACGAACCCGACTCGTCCACCAGCTCACAGGCCCGGCGCGCATTGTTGATGGTGGACACTATCTTGGCCCGATTACGCACGATGCCCGGGTCCTGCATCAACCGCGCAATTTCCGCCTCGCCATACTGCGCGACCCGGCGAAAATCAAAACCCTCGAACGCCGCTCGAAACTGCTCACGCTTGCGCAGGATGGTGATCCACGCCATGCCCGCCTGGAAGCCTTCCAGGCAGATCTTCTCGTACAGCTGGATATCATCCGCAACCGGCACGCCCCACTCCTGGTCGTGGTAACGCGGGTATTCCGGCGCGGCCGTGCGCCAGGTGCAGTAGGTCTGCCCGGTTTCGTCGGTGGTCAGTCCTGGTGCGTCCATCCATCACCTCATGTGCCGAGCGGCGGATGATAAGCGAAAAAATTTCCCTCGCGCCAACCGCTCAAGCATCACCCTTACCGACCAACTGGTCAGACCGGGACCTGTCAACCGCCAAATAATTGCTTGTGATTTCAAAAATACCGGGCGTAGACTGGCCGCGCACTGGACTTACCGGTAAGACCACAACAATTAAGCCCTGGAACCACCAGGGCACCGAATAGAGATCCCTCCCATGCTCAGATGGTGCTCGCGTTCGATTTTCCTGCAAGTCGTGATTGGCCTGATGCTCGGCATCCTCTGCGGTCTGGCCCTTCCCGAATTCTCCTCGCAACTCAAACCCCTGGGTGACGGCTTTATCAAGCTGATCAAGATGCTGATCGGCCTGATCGTGTTCTGCGTGGTGGTCAGCGGCATTTCCGGCGCGGGCGACCTGAAGAAAGTCGGACGCATCGGCCTCAAGTCGGTGATCTACTTTGAAATACTGACCACCGTCGCCCTGGTGATCGGCCTGGTGATGGCTTTCAGCACCGGTATCGGCCAAGGCGCCAATATCCACCTGGAGCAGTTGTCGTCCGCCGGCCTCAATGAACTGGCCGACAAGGGCCAGCACATCCGCGGCACTAGCCAGTTCCTCATGGACTTGATCCCCAACTCGGTGATCGGCGCCTTTGCCGACAATAACGTGTTGCAGGTGTTGCTGTTCTCGGTGCTGTTCGGCAGTGCGTTGAACCTGGTGGGCGAAGCCGCCTCGGGCATCTCGCGGCTGATCAATGAACTGAGCCATGTGATCTTCCGCATCATGGGCATGATCGTGCGCCTCGCGCCCATCGGTGTGTTCGGCGCGATTGCCTTTACCACCAGCACCTACGGCCTGGATTCCCTGCAACACCTGGGCAGCCTGGTGGGATTGTTCTACCTGACCTGCTTTGCCTTCGTCGGGCTGATCCTCGGCCTGGTAATGCGTCTGTCGGGCCTGCGCATGCTGCCTTTGCTCAAATACCTGCGTGAAGAGCTGCTGATCGTGATGGGCACCGCCTCCTCCGACGCCGTGCTGCCACAGATCATGCGTAAACTTGAACATCTGGGCATCGGCAGCTCCACCGTGGGCCTGGTGATTCCGACCGGGTATTCGTTCAACCTCGACGGGTTCTCCATCTACCTGACCCTGGCCATCGTGTTTATCGCCAACGCCACCGGCACGCCGCTGTCGATGACTGATCTGATGACCATCCTGCTGGTATCGCTGATCACCTCCAAAGGCGCCCACGGGATCCCCGGGTCAGCGCTGGTGATCCTGGCGGCGACGCTCACGGCAATTCCGGCGATCCCGGTGGTGGGCCTGGTGCTGGTGTTGGCGGTGGATTGGTTCATGGGCATCGGTCGCGCATTGACTAACCTGATCGGCAATTGCGTCGCCACCGTGGCCATCGCCCGCTGGGAAAAAGACATCGACATCCAGCGCGCCAACAAGGTGCTCGACGGCCAGCAAGGGTATGCCTTCCAGGCCAAGAAACCGGTACTGCCCGCGCACCAAGAGTTCTGACCGATTTCATGAGCGACACCGTTCAAATGTGGGAGCGGGCTTGCTCGCGAAAGCGCTGGGTCAGTCACAGATGGATTGACTGAATGACCGCATTCGCGAGCAAGCCCGCTCCCACAGTTAAGAGTCGCCATGCTCGCTAATGTATTCGCAACATAAAGGAGAGGTAGACGTGATCAGCACCTCAACCGTCGTCAATTCAGTGGTAGAAAAACTCCGCGCCGCCCTGGCGCGTGGCCAGTGGCGCCGGGGTGAAATGCTCCCCGGCCAGCGCGAACTGGCCGAACAGATGGGCATCAGCCGCCCCAGCCTGCGTGAAGCGGTGATCGTACTGGAAACCCTCGGGCTGGTGCGCTCCATGCCCGGCAAAGGCGTGGTGGTGCTGGAAACCAGCGTCAGCGAGCCGCAATCCAGCGACGCCGTGGCCGACGCCAGCCTGGAAGACATCCTGCAACTGCGCTACACCCTCGAACCCTTCATCGTCGGCCTGGTGGCCCAGTCCATCAGCAGCAAGGAAGTCGGCCAACTGCGCCTGACCCTGATGGACATGCGCGAAGCCCTCGACGCGGGTGACGCAGAGGCCGGAATGAATGCCTACATAGGTTTTCACGAAGAACTGTTCGCCCTCACCTCCAACCCGATCTTCCAGAACGTGGTGCAACAGACCAGCAACGCCCTCAAGCAAAGCGCCCAGGTACTGCGCAACTCGCCAGAACACCTGGCAGAGCGCCTGCAGGAAAACGAAGCCGTGGTGCGCGCCATCCGCAACAAGAACAGCGCCCTGGCCAGCGCCGAGATGCGTCGGCACATCCTTCAGGAAGGCTTGCGCATGGGCATTCGCTTGAACATCCCGGACGACCATCTGGGTAGCTGATTTTTTGGAGACAGGCCATGACCGCCCACGCCTTGCACTACGAACCTATCCTCCCGACCCTGCGCCTGGTCGCCGGTAAAAAGCCTTCGGTCGATGACATCTACCCGCGCCTGTTCGACGCCATTCTTGAACAGCGTATCGCCCCGGCCAGCCGCTTTACCGAAGAAGGCCTGGGCGAGATCTTCGGGGTGAGCCGCAGCGTGATTCGTCGCGTATTGGCAAAGCTGTCCCATCAGCAAGTGATCATTCTGCGTCCCAACCAGCGCGCCCAGGTGGCTGCGCCGGATGCGCAGCAAGCCCGGGAAATCCTGGAAGCGCGGCGGCTGACGGAGATCACCGTGGTGCAATTGGCCTGTGCGCAGGCCACGTCGACGCAAATCCGGCATCTACGCGAACTGATTGCTCAGGAACGCGAGCATATTGAACGGGACCAACGCGGGCCAGCCATTCGCCTCTCCGGAGAATTCCACCTGCAACTCGCAGCGATGGCGCGTAACGCGCCCTTGGCGCAATTTCTCAACAGCCTGGTGCCGTTGACCTCCTTGATCATTGCCCAGTACGAAGCGAAGGCGTGCACCTATTGCGCGTGGCAAGAGCATGAAGCGATTGTGAATGCCGTAGAACAACGCGATGTGAACAGCGCAAAAAACCTGATGACCCAACATCTGGATCACCTGGAAGCCAAATTGCTCAGCCACTAGGACCAGATGGCCCACCCTGACTGACTACAATTACACCGCTGATTTACGAAATCACCGACAGCACGGACGGTTATAGAACTGCAAAACTGCGTTCATTCCTAAAGCCTTGAACACGGATGAATAGCACTATGCACCCCCTCACTTTCGCACTGGTCACTGGCCTGGTCATTACGCAGTTCAGTGCCGATCTACGGGCCGGCGACGCGTTAACTGCCGGGACTGACATCATCACCCCGGCAACCCCCGTGTGGTTGGTTGAACAACCCTACGCGGACAGCCCGATGCTGACCGCCCGCACCTTCGGTGGCAGCGCTTACGGCGACTACCACGTCAAGGCCAGCCTTGAGATCAGCTGTTTCCCAAAGAGCCCGACCGCCAGCATTGCACTGCAAATCACACCGGAATCACTGGGCTTTGACATCGCGCCATTCGAAGGACCAGACGCCAGCGCAAATGGGCCATTGCGCATCACTACTGCAACACGCACGGCCATCGATCACTCGGTAAACGGCGTCTGGACTTACGGCGGTGCATTCCAGATCGGTACGATATTTGCGCTCAGTGCTACTGTTCCGCACGACGAATTAGCCTATTGGGCCAGCGATGCCTCACGCGGCCAGACACTAAAACTCTCAATAGCGCCCGCCAAAAAGGGTGGCAAACCGCTGACCGCAACGTTCTTGTTGCCTACAAACAACAACGGCTTGAAAAGAGTCATCCAGCCGTGCCTGGCCAATGCCAGTTTTTAACCGAAAAAAAAGCCCCGTATCTCAGGATACGGGGCTTTTTGTCTTACAGCTGAATCAAGCCGGTTGCAGCACCGACTGACCGCTCAACGCCAGGTCCAGCAACTCACGGTTGGCCACCGCGTACATGGCGTAGTCCGTACCCACAGCGGCACGGATTTCCACCATCATCGCCACCCAACGCTCTGCCATGTCCTTGTGCTGCTCAAGCCACAGGGCCACGCGGGCTTCCATGTCTTGTGGCGCGTCGGCCATTTGCAGCACGGAGATGGTGATCGCGCGTTGCTGCCAGTCCACGTCATCGCGGAAGGCTTCACGGGCCTGGGCCTGCCAGTTGTTGGCCACCGGCAGATCGCTGATCTGCTGCAGGTACCACGGCAGGTCCAGGGCGCTGCCGACGGCGAAGTAGGCCTTGGCCACTTCGGCGGCGTCATGCCCGGTCACGTCGGCGGCTTCGATGATCGGCAGCAAGGTGTACAGGTGAGTAGTGCCTGCAACCATGCGTGCCAACAACTCCGGCACACCGGCTTCGGTGTACTTGCCGTAACGGTTCTGCCAGCCTTCGCGGGTCGGGCCTTCCAGCAGTTCGTCGAGCTTGAGGCCCAACGCCGCCAGGTGCGGACCGAAGTGCGCGGTGTCACGCCCAGCGTCCTGCTCGTTGCGACGGCTGCGCAGGAACCAGCGCGTCGCGCGGCGGCCCAGGCGCATCAGTTCGTCCATCAACTCCAGTTGCACGTCAGCGGAAACCTGGTGGTCCAGGGCTTCAATCTGACGGAACCAGTGCGGGAGGTGGAAGATGTCACGCACGATCACATAAGCGCCAGCAACGTTCGCCGGACTCATGCCCGTTGACTCCTTGAGTCGTTGAACGAAGGTGATGCCCATGTGGTTGACCAGGTCGTTGGCGATCTGGGTGCTGACGATCTCACGCTTCAGGCGGTGGCGACGCATGGCCTCGGAGAACTTGGCGACCAGGCTCGGTGGGAACGCGGTCTCCATGTCACGGGTCAGGTAGTCATCATCCGGCACCAGGGACTTGAGCAGCGCTTCCTTGAGGTCGATCTTGCTGTAGGAGATCAGCACCGACAGCTCCGGACGGGTCAGGCCCTTGCCATTCGCGGCGCGCTCGGTGAGCTGCTCCTCGGTCGGCAGGTACTCGATCGCGCGGTCCAGCTTGCCACGGCCTTCCAGGTCGCTCATCAGGCGCTTGTACTCGGCGGCACGCTCGTAGGCACGGCGCGCAGCCAGGGACAGGGCCTGGGTCTGCTTGTAGTTGTTGCCCAACACCAGGTTGCCGACTTCGTCGGTCATGCTCGCCAGCAACTGGTTGCGTTGCTTGTCGGTCATGTCACCGGCCTGCACCACTTCGTTGAGCAGGATCTTGATGTTCACTTCATGGTCGGAGCAGTCCACACCACCGGCGTTGTCGATGAAGTCGGTGTTGGAACCGCCGCCATTGAGGCCGAATTCCACACGACCCAGCTGGGTCATGCCGAGGTTGCCGCCCTCGCCTACCACCTTGCAGCGCAGCTCGTTGCCATTGACGCGCAGCGCGTCGTTGGCCTTGTCGCCCACGTCGGCATGGCTTTCGGTGCTGGCCTTGACGTAGGTACCGATGCCGCCGTTCCACAACAGGTCCACCGGCGCCTTGAGCAAGGCGTTCAGCAGTTCGGTCGGGGTCAGTTTGTCGGCCGAGATGTCGAAGCGTTCTTTCATCTGTGGCGAGATGGCAATGCTCTTCGCGCTACGCGAGAAGATACCGCCGCCTTCGGACATGATGCTGGTGTCGTAGTCGGTCCAGGCCGAACGTGGCAGCTCGAACATGCGCTGGCGCTCGACGAAGCTGGTGGCCGGGTTCGGGTTTGGATCGATGAAGATATGCAGGTGGTTGAACGCTGCGACCAGTTGCAGCTTGTCGGACATCAACAGGCCGTTACCGAACACGTCACCGGCCATGTCGCCGACGCCCACCACGGTGATGCTGTCTTCCTGCACGTTGATACCGCGCTCACGGAAGTGACGCTGCACACCGACCCACGCGCCCTTGGCGGTGATGCCCATCTTCTTGTGGTCGTAACCGGCGGAACCACCGGAAGCGAACGCATCGCCCAGCCAGAAGCCGTAGTCGATGGCAATGCCGTTGGCGATGTCGGAGAAGGTCGCAGTGCCCTTGTCCGCTGCGACGACCAGGTACGGGTCATCGTCGTCATGGCGCACGACGTTGGCCGGCGGCACCAGGGCGCCGTCTTTCAGGTTGTCGGTGATATCCAGCAGGCCGGAAATGAAGATGCGGTAGCAGGCGATGCCCTCGGCCGCGATCTCGTCCCGGCTGCCGCCCAATGGCAGGCGACGCGGCAGGAAGCCGCCCTTCGCACCCACGGGCACGATGACCGAGTTTTTCACTTGCTGGGCTTTTACCAGGCCAAGCACTTCGGTACGGAAGTCTTCTTCACGGTCGGACCAGCGCAGGCCGCCGCGCGCGACGTTGCCGAAGCGCAGGTGCACACCCTCAACCCGTGGCGAGTACACGAAGATTTCAAACTTCGGCACTGGCTTAGGCAATTCAGGGATCGCGTGCGGGTTGAACTTGAAGCTGAAGTACGACTTGTTCTGGCCGTTGGCGTCGGTCTGGTAGAAGTTGGTGCGCAGGGTGGCCTTGATCAGGTCCAGGTAGCGACGCAGGATGCGGTCCTCGTTGAGCACTTGGACGTCGTCCAGGGCGGTGAGGATCGCTTGCTCCAGGCGCTGTTGCTTGTCTTCCAGGTCTTCGGCGGTGAGCTTGCGCGCCAGGTAGAAGCGGGTCTTGAACAACCGGGTCAATTCGCGGGCGATGTCGGTGTGGTTGTTCAGGGTGCTGGCGATGTAACCCAGGTCGAAGCCCAGGCGGATCTGCTTCAGGTAACGGGCGTAGGCACGCAGCAGCGCCACGTCGCGCCATGGCAGGCCGGCGGTCAGTACCAGGCGGTTGAACGCATCGTTTTCGGCGTCGCCATGCACGATGTGCACAAACGCGTCCTGCAGGGTGTCGTTGAGCTGCTGGATGTCCAGGTTCACGCCTTCGGCGGCAATGAACGCGAAGTCATGGATCCAGAACTCTCGGCCATTGGCATGGCGCAGACGGTACGGGAATTCACCCAGCACACGCAGGCCGAGGTTTTCCAGGATCGGCAACACGTCGGACAGCGCCAGCGGGGTGTCGGCGTGGTAGAGCTTGCAATGCAGCTCGCGCTGGCCGGAAACCTGGCCCAGCGGCTGGTAGAAGCTCATTACCAACGGGTTGGCTTCGGTCAGGCTGAGCAGGTGCTGCATGTCGACTACGGCCGAATGCGCAGCGAAACGCTCGCGGTAACCGGCCGGGAAACCTTTCGGGAAATCCGCCAGCACATTGGTGCCGTGGGCCTCGCCGAAGCTTTCCACCACCAGGCTGGAATAATCGTCCTGCCAGCTGCGGCAAGCCTGTACCACTTCTTTTTCCAGTTGCAGCGGGTCGATGTCCAGGCGGTTCTTCGGGTCGACGCGCAGGATCAACTGCACACGGGCCAGCACGGACTCGGAGAAGAAGGTCCAGAACTCGCAGTCCGAAGCCTTCAGGCGATCCATCAGCACTTGCTGGATCTTCTGGCGCACTTCGGTGGAATAGATGTCGCGTGGCACGTAGGCCAGGCAGTAGCAGAAACGACCGTACGGGTCTTTGCGCAGGAACACGCGGATCTTGTTGCGTTCCTGGATCTGCACGATCGACATCACGGTGCTGAACAGTTCGTCGACCGGGGTCTGGAACAGATCATCACGGGGCAGCACTTCGACGACCTGGGCAAGCTCCTTGCCCAGGTGAGCCTTGGGCTGGAAACCGGAGCGGCGTTCGATTTCCGCGACCTTGCGACGGATGTACGGAATGACCCGCACGCTTTCGCCATACACCGAGGAGGTGTACAGGCCCATGAAGCGGTGTTCCTTGATCACTGTGCCGTCGGCGCTGATCTCACGGATCGACACGTAGTCCGGATACGCCGGGCGGTGCACGCGGCTCGGGTGCGCGGCCTTGGCGAACGACAGCACGGTCGGCTCACGCAGGTAGGCCACGGCGTAGTCTTCGATGCGCAGGTCGTCGGCGGTGAGGCCGGCGCGCAGCAGTTTGGTCAGGCCGAGGAACGAATCGGCGTCATATTCGATATGACCGCCATCTGCCTCGTCACGTACCACGAATTCTTCATAGCCGAGGAAGGTGAAGTGGTTGCCCACCAGCCATTCCAGGAAGTTCTTGATCTCGGCCTTCTCTTCGCCGTCGATGCTGAACTGGCTGGCGTCGATACCGGCCAGCAGGTCCTGGACCTTGGCTTTCATCGGTTCGAAATCAGCCACGGCCACGCGTACTTCGCCCAGCACCTGCTCCAGCTCTTTGCTCAGCACGTTCAGTTCGGCGGCGTTGGCGCAGCGGTCGATTTCCAGGTACATCAGCGATTCTTGCAGGATGCCTTCGCCCTGGGTGCCTTTTGGCAGGATTTCTAGCAGCTCGCCCTTGGCGCCACGGCGTACGCTGAGCACGGTGGTCTGCAAGGTGTGGATGCTGTAGCCGCGGCGGTTCAGCTCGGTACGGACCGAGTCCACCAGGAATGGCAGGTCATGGTGCAGCACTTCGACCGCAGTGTGGGTCGACTGCCAGCCATGACGTTCGTAATCGGGGTTGTAGACCCGCACTTGCGGTTGGGTATGGTCAAAGCGCTCAAGCAGGCGCCACGCAGAAAGAGTGCAACCGGCCAGGTCGGAAAGGCGACGCTGGGTCAGTTCGTCCAGGGAAATGATGCCGAAAAATTGTTCAGCGAACAGCGCCACTTGTGGCAGTGCCTGTTCACTGATGTGCTGCGCCAGTGCCGCTTGCAGTTGATGCTGGAAGTCGGCCTTGCTGGCTGCGGTGAAGAACGCCATCTGTGGTACTCCGCTTGGGCTTGTTATTGATGGAAGCGTCGCGTGTTATCCCCTTGCGGGGAGACCGTCAGCGCTGTTCGCTGGTACTGATATAAGCACACTAGCGAATCAGGGTGACAGGTGAGTGAAGCTGGACAAGACAGTCAGGTCACATACAACTTCCATTGGACATACGCCTTGCCAGGCGACGGTACGACGGGCAGGTCAGGTTCCCGGCACAGGGCACATCCGTTGCGCAGCTTAACGAGTGTGGGAAGCCCGCTGCTTGCGACGCTGCGACATATTCGGTCATCGGTAAGCAGGCGTGGGGTTGCGACTTGGGCAACCCGCATTTTCCGGCCAAAAAACTGGCTTTTGAACGGCCTGCGAGTACCAGAAGTGACTGATAGTGCCCGTCAGGTCATGCACTGGGTCTGACACAGGATGCAGCACAAAATTCGCCGCAATGGCACAATTGCCCGCATTACGCCCTACCCCAGACAGGATTCCCCATGCTGCAGCTGAAAACCGACGCCCTGATGGTCACCCCGTGCGATGACGAAGAAGACAACATGGCGATGCTCTGCTGCCACGGCAAGAACGGCGAGATGTTCATGCTGACCCGCTACCCTGATGAGGACGAAGTGGAACTGACCTGGGATTACGAACCGTCGACCCTCGACGGGCTGAAAGTCACCCTGGGCGCCACGACCCTGCTGGTTGAACTGTCCGCAGGTGATGCCGATGCCCTGGGCGGCAAGGACCAGCTGGAGATCACCCACGCCACAGCCGCCTCCGACCTGGACGAGGTTGAAGAGACCTTGCAGAACATTCTCAACGGTACCGGCACCTTCACCCGGATTTAAACCGCACCAACGATCAAATGTGGGAGCTGGCTTGCCTGCGATGCGGGCGACTCGGTCTATCAGTCAGACCAGGGCGATGCCATCGCAGGCAAGCCATCTCCCACAGTAACGGTGTTCGCAACAGAAAGTACGCGTGCCTCTGTTTGTGCGTTACACACGAAAATCCTACAAGTATTGCCAAAAATACCCGTTACTCCGTTAGTCGCCGCCCCCCTCGATGCATTAAAGTAGACGCCCCAGGCCTTGGCATTTTTCACGATGCCCCGACTCATCTCTCCAGGAACCGTCATCGATGGAACATCGTGAAGCGCTGCTTGCGCTGCGAACCTTTCTTTCTACGCAGATTCTCGGCCAGGAAAAACTCATCGATCGCTTGCTGATCGCCTTGCTCGCCGACGGCCATATGCTGGTGGAAGGTGCGCCAGGCCTGGCCAAGACCAAGGCCATCAAAGAGTTGGCCGAAGGCATCGAAGCGCAGTTCCATCGCATCCAGTTCACCCCCGACCTGCTGCCCGCCGACATCACCGGCACCGAGATCTATCGCCCGGAAACCGGCAGTTTCGTGTTCCAGCAAGGGCCGATCTTCCACAACCTGGTGTTGGCGGATGAAATCAACCGCGCCCCGGCCAAGGTGCAGTCAGCCTTGCTGGAGGCCATGGCCGAGCGTCAGGTCAGCGTCGGTCGCAGCACTTACGACCTGTCGCCGCTGTTCCTGGTGATGGCCACGCAAAACCCCATCGAGCAGGAAGGCACCTACCCGCTGCCCGAAGCCCAGCTCGACCGTTTCCTGATGCATGTGAAAATCGGCTTCCCGGACGCCGCCGTCGAGCGACGCATCCTGCAACAAGCCCGTGGCGAAGCGCTCAACGGCGAAACCAAGCCAGAGCGGCGTGTCAGCCAGCAGGCGATCTTCGCCGCGCGCAAGGAAATCCTCGGCCTGTACATGGCCGACGCCGTGGAGGAATACCTGGTGCAACTGGTGATGGCCACGCGCACCCCGGCCAAGTTCGATCCGGAAATGGCCGAGTGGATCGCCTACGGCGCCAGCCCACGCGGCTCCATCGCCCTTGACCGCTGTGCCCGCGCCCATGCCTGGCTGGCCGGTCGCGACTTCGTCAGCCCGGAAGATATCCAGGCGGTACTGTTCGACGTGCTGCGCCATCGCATCATCCTGTCGTTCGAGGCCGAAGCCGCTGGCATTGACCAGGACCGTGTGGTGCAGCGCATTCTCGACGTCGTTGCCGTCGCTTGAAACCCATGAACGCCGGTGATGGGATCCGCGCCACGCTCAGCGAATTGATCGAGATGCGCCATCGCGTGCGCGAAGTGCAGCTGTTTTCCACGCCGAGCCAGCGCAGCCCATTGATCGGCCTGCACCACTCCAAGCTGCGCGGGCGTGGCGTGGACTTCGACCAGGTGCGCGTGTACCAGGCCGGCGACGATGTGCGCACCATCGACTGGCGCGTCACCGCACGCACTCAGGAGCCGCACACCAAGCTGTTCCATGAAGAACGCGAGCGGCCGATCTTCATCATGGTGGAGCAAAGCTGCCGGCTGTTTTTCGGCTCGGGGCAGATGTTCAAGTCGGTGCTGGCCGCCCAGGCCGCCAGCCTGATCGGTTGGGCCGCGCTGGGGCATAACGACCGTGTGGGCGGGCTAGTGTTTGGCGACAACGAGCATTATGAAATCAAGCCGCGCCGCAGCAAGCAAAGCCTGCTGCAACTGCTCAACCGCTTGGTGCGCGTCAACCAGAGCCTGAGCACCGAAAGCCGCCCCGAAGCCGACGCCCTCGGCATGGCCCTGCGCCGTGGCCGCGAGGTGTTGCGCCCTGGCAGCCTGGTGATTGTGATCTGCGACGAACGTGCGCTGACCGAAGGCGCCGAGCAACAGCTGAGCTTGCTGTCGAGACATTGCGATTTGTTGCTGCTACCGATTTCCGATCCACTCGACCACGCCCTGCCTGCCGCCGGGCTGCTGCGTTTTGCCGAGCGCGGCGCCCAGCTGGAACTGGACACACTGAATTTCGACCTGCGCCAGGCCTACAAGGCCCAGGCCGAAGCGCGCATTGCGCGCTGGGAGCTGCTCGCGCAGAAACTGCGCGTGCTGTTGATGCCCCTGAGCACCCAGAGCGAAATGGTCGAGCAACTGCGCGAATACCTCAACCCGCAACGCCCGGTTAAAAAACAATGAGCAGCCTTGACCAACTGCAACCGCTGATCGCCCCACCCGCCATCGGCTTCTGGCCGCCCGCGCCGGGTTGGTGGCTGTTGCTGCTGGTGATTCCGCTGCTCGGCTGGGGCCTGTGGTCACTGCGCCGCTTTCTGCCGACCCGCCGCCCCATCGCCCGTGCCGAACAACCGCTGGACCCGCTGCGCATCGCCGCCCTGGCAGAGCTTGCGTTAATGCCCAAGCCTTACGATGGCGCGCCCGCCGGTGCCTGGTTGCAACAGCTCAATGGCCTGCTCAAGCGCTTGTGCCGCAACGACTACCCCTACAGCCAGAGCCACACCCTCAACGGCCGCAAATGGCTGGCATTCCTCGACAACCGCTGCCCCGCTGCCGGCCTCACGCGCTGGATGGTATTGGTAGAAGGTGCCTATAAACCCGAATGCAAACTCGACGACAAGGCCATCGCCGGCCTGACCCAAGCCGTCGACACCTGGATTCGCAAACATGTTTGAGTTCGCCTGGCCGTGGATCTTTGCCCTGTTGCCCTTGCCGTGGTTGATGCGCCTCGTGCTGCCGGCCGCCGACAGTGGCGAGCCCGCGTTGAAAGTCAGCTACCTCAGCGACCTCGAAGGCCTGGCCCGTCGCCGCGCCCGCGTCAACCTGCCTGGCTGGCGCCAGCAAGCACCGTTCGTGGTGCTGTGGTTGCTACTGCTCACCGCTGCCGCGCGCCCGGAATGGCTCGGCGAACCGCTGCCAATCGCTGCCAGTGGCCGTGATCTGTTGGTGGCAGTGGACGTTTCGGGGTCCATGGATTTCCCGGATATGAATTGGCAGGACGAGGACGTGAGTCGCTTGAGCCTGGTCAAGCACCTGCTCGGCGATTTCCTTGAGGGGCGCGAAGGTGATCGCGTCGGCCTGATCCTGTTTGGCAGCCAGGCGTATCTGCAAGCCCCGTTGACTTTTGACCGTCGCACCGTGCGCACCTGGCTGGACGAAGCGCGCATCGGCATTGCCGGCAAGAACACCGCGATTGGCGACGCCATCGGCTTGGCCCTCAAGCGCCTGCGCCTGCGCCCGGCGCAGAGCCGCGTGCTGATCCTGGTCACTGACGGCGCCAACAACGCCGGGCAGATCGACCCGCTGACCGCCGCGCGCCTGGCGGCTGAAGAAGGCGTAAAAATCTATCCAATCGGCATCGGTGCCGACCCGGAGCAAACCGGTTCCTTGGGTATTCTGGGCATCAACCCGAGCCTGGACCTCGACGAACCGGCGCTCAAGGCCATCGCCGAAGCCACCGGCGGCCAATATTTCCGCGCTCGCGATGGTGAAGAGCTGCAAGCGATCAAAGAGACGCTTGACCAACTGGAGCCGGTCGAACAGCAACCCACCCAAGCACGCCCGGCGCTGGCGCTGTACAGCGCGCCACTGGCCCTGGCCTTGGTGCTGAGCATGTTGCTGGTGATTCAAGAACGCTGGCCGAACAACGCGTTGCAACGGCTGTTCAACAAACTGTCGAGCAAGGGGATATTCCTGCAACAACACCCTGAGTGGCGTCAGCGCCTCAAGCGCCTGCGTTTGCGGAGACGTCGATGATCGACCTGTGGCCGCACTGGTTTCGTCCGTGGTGGTTGTTGCTGCTGCCGTTGCTTGGCTGGCTGCTGTGGCACCTGTGGCACCGGCAAAAACGCGCCGGGCGTTGGCAGATGATCCTGCCGCCGGCCTTCCATGCCGTGTTGCTCAGTGGTGGCAACGGCCGCGAGAGCAAATCACCGTGGATAGTGCTGGGCATTGCCTGGCTGCTGGCCGTGCTGGCATTGCTCGGCCCGAGCTGGCAGCGTGTGGAGCAGTCCAGCCAGAAGCCTTCCGACCCGTTGGTGGTGTTGCTGGAGCTGACCCCGGAAATGCTCGCCACCGACAGCCCGCCCAACCGCCTGGAGCAGGCACGCCGCAAGCTGTACGACTTGTTGCAGGCGCGCACCGATGCGCAAACCGCCATCGTTGTGTATGCCGGCAGCGCACACACCCTAGTGCCACTCTCGGACGACCTGGCCACCAGCCGCAACCTGCTGGAAGCCCTGCGCCCGTCGATCATGCCTGAGCCGGGCCATCGCGCCGACCTGGCCGTCGAGAAAGCCCTCGGCCTGCTCAAGCAAGGTGGCCTCGGCCAGGGTCGCCTGCTGCTGATTGGCTCCTCGCTGTCCAAACAGGAACGCCAGGGCATCCGCCTGTTGCTGCAAAGCGCCCAGGCTCCCACCCTGTCGATTCTGGGCATCGGCAGCCGTGAAGGCACCCCTGTGACCCAGGAGAGCGGCGAATTCCTCAAGGACGAACAAGGCGCGATCCTCGTCCCACGCCTCGATAGCCCGACACTCAAGGCCTTCGCCAGTGAAATGGGCGGCCGCTACCGCGCTGCGCGCCTGGACGACAAGGACCTGCGTCAACTCGGCGTGCTCGACCCGCCACAAACCCTGCGCAACGACGGCCAACTGCTGCACCTCGACACCTGGGCCGACCAGGGTTACTGGCTGCTCCTGCCCCTGCTGCTGCTCGCCGCCTGCGCCGGGCGGCGTGGCTGGTTGTTCTGCCTGCCGCTGCTGCTGTTGAGCGCGCCGCAGCCCAGCTACGCGTTCGGCTTGCAGGACTTGTGGTTGCGCCCCGACCAGCAAGGCCAATACCTGCTGAAGAAAAAACGCCCCGCCGAAGCCGCCGAACACTTCCAGGACCCGCAGTGGAAAGGCGTGGCGCTTTACGAGGCAGGCAACTATGCCGAGGCGATCAAGCTGTTTGCCGAAGGCAATGACGCCTACTCCCACTACAATCGAGGTAACGCCCTGGCCAAGTCCGGTGAGTTGGAAGCCGCCATCGACGCCTACGAACAAGCCCTCGAAGCCCAGCCCGACCTGCAACCGGCCCTGAAAAACAAGGCGTTGGTGGAAGCCCTGATGCAGGAACAGGCCGAACCGGAGCCCACCGAGCCTGCAAAAAACGAGGATGACGAAACCACCCAACCCGGCCAAACTGCGCAACCGGGTGCCAGTGGGCAAAACGCTACGGGGGGCGAGCCGCCGTCCCAAGGTCAGGGAGCCGGCACTGACGACACCCAGCCCGGCAACACACCGCAAACCACGGGTAACGAAGTGCCGGGCAGCGAACTGGGTGACGAACAGACCACCACCCCGCCGCTACGCCCCAATGACGCCAGTCTCGACGGTGAACACCGCCAGGCCCTGGAGCAATGGCTGCAGGAAATCCCGGACAACCCCGGCGAACTGCTGCGCCGCAAATTCTGGTACGAACAGCAACAACATCAGGACAAGACTCGATGAGCCGCCGCACCACCCTACTGCTCCTGCTCGCCCTCTCGGCAGGCCACGCCCAGGCGGCGAACCTGTCCGCCAGCGTCGACCGCAGCCGCGTCAACTCCGGGGAAACGGTGGAACTGACGGTGGAATCCAGCGACGTCACGCAGTTCGGCAAGCCCGACCTGTCGCCGCTGGATGCGCAGTTCGAAGTCAGCGGCACGCGCCAGATCAACCAACTCACCACCCTGGGCGGCGATAACCACGCCACCACACGCTGGATCATCACCCTGTTGCCCAAGGAAAACGGCACAGTGGTCATCCCGCCCCTGCAAGTGGGCGAATACCAGACCCAGCCGATCAGCCTGCAAGTGGTCGAAACCGCCAGCCAGAACACCGCCGCCGAGCTCGCGCCGGTGTTTGTCGAGGCCAACCTCGACCAGACCAGCGTCTACGTCCAGGCTCAGGCGCTGTTGACCGTGCGCGTCTACCACTCAGTGTCGCTGTATGACGACAGCAGTCTCACACCCTTGCAAATTGCCGATGCGCGCGTGGAGCAGTTGGGCGAGTCGCGTACCTACGAAAAGGTCATCAACAGCATCCGCCACGGGGTGATCGAAACCCGCTACGCGATCTATCCGCAGCACAGCGGCACCCTGGCGATCCCGGCGCAGACCTTCAGCGCGACACTGGTGGAGTCGCGCCCGCCCCAGGAAAACACCCTGCAAGGCACCAAGCCCGGCAAGCTGATCCACGTCAGTTCTGCGCAGTTGCCGCTGGTGGTCAAACCCAAGCCCGCGCTGTACCCCGCCGATACGCCATGGCTGCCGGCACGCAGCCTGACCCTCAGCGAAAACTGGAACCCAGAGCCTGAGCATGTGCAGGTCGGCGACTCCCTGACCCGCAGCCTCACAGTCAAGGCCGAAGGCCTGTCCAGCGCGCAGCTGCCTGCGCTGCCCAGCACCGAGATCAACGGCCTGCGCCGCTACCCGGACCAACCGTTACTCGGCAACCAGACCAACGACCGTGGCCTGATCGGCAGCCGCGAAGACCGCGAAGCCCTGGTGCCCACCCGCGCCGGCAGCCTGGAACTGCCCGCCGTGGACGTGGTGTGGTGGAACACCCATGAAGATCACTTGGAGCGCACCAGCCTGCCGGCGCGCACCGTGCAGGTTGCGATCAACCCTAGCCTGGCAGTGGACACGCCCGCCACCCCCACAGTCATCACCGCGCCGGACGATGAACGCCTGTGGCTGTGGCAGCTGAGCACATTGGTCCTTACCTGCACGACCCTGCTGGGTTTTGGCTTGTGGTGGCGTGCCCGCCGGCAACCGGCCGTGTTGCGCGCCGCACAAACCGGCCCGAGCCCGCGCACGCTGCTCGACGACCTCAAGCGCGCCACCCAGGCCAACGACCCGCATGCTACACGCCAGGCCCTCGACGCCTGGGCGCGGCAGCAGCCGGAAACGCTCGCGGATATGGCGGCGCGGTTTGTGCCGTTGTCGGATGCGTTGGATGGGTTGAACGGCGCGCTGTACAGCGAGAGTGGGCATTTCTGGCTGGGTGAAGACCTGTGGCGTGCGGTGAAGGCGATTCCGATGGCTGAGCGTGAGCTCGATCCTGCGGCGGATACCACCAGCTTGCCGCCGCTCTATCCCAAGTAACGCGGATCCAACCAACACCACAAAACCCTGTGGGAGCTGGCTTGCCTGCTCCCACAGGGGACCTTCAGCGTTTGATCGATAAGCTACCGATCCTCTCGGGTATGCCACAGGCGCAACAGATAGACAGTGGAACCCACTATCTCGTAACGCATTTCGTAATGACCGATCTGAATCCTGCGCACATCCCTGGGCTCGAACTCTTCCAGGCGTTCGCCGATACGAGGGTTAGCGAGCAGCGTCATGGGCGCAGCGGTAAGTTGCTGCACCGTTCGCGCAGCGGCGGGTTGATTGACCAATGCTAGAAACTCATACAGTCGGGCGAGGTCGGAAAGCGCTTTGGCCGTCCACTTCAACTCCATCAGCGCGGCACCGGCAATGGCGCATCGCCGCTGAGGCTATCAGCCCAGGCCTGGACTGCCTGGTGGTCAATCACGCGGCCAGCGTCAACATCGGCCAAGGCCTCGCGGGTCAGACGACTACGCTCTTCTTCCTGGTCAATCCAGGCAGACAGCGCCTGCTTGACGATCCAGTTTCTGGAGCGTTCCAGACGCTCTGCCATCAAATCGACCTTTTGGGCCAGTTGCTCGGGCACGTGCGCGGTGACAGATCTGGTTTTAGAGGGGGTGGCCATGTGGGACGACTCCTGATTGGTAGAGTTCTCTGGTGGCTTTAAGTATGCGCCACGACGCAGCAATCTTAATCAAAGTTAATCATAGTGAGTAACTGTACAACATCAACCGCCCTTGCGCCTGCTTACTCCACTGGCAAAGTGTCGCTCCGTCGCTCCGTCGCTGCGCAGCCGCGACCGCGACCGCAGCGGGCACCATCCAAGGGATGAGCAGTGATCAGCACTTGATCAACAGCGCCAAAACACTCGCCGACCGTGCGCTGGACTGCCTGCATAGCGCATAGCCCCTGTGGGAGCTGGCTTGCCTGCGATAGCGGTGGGTCATCCAGCAGATTTTTCGAATGACACACCACCATCGCAGGCAAGCCAGCTCCCACACAGGTAAACTCCCCTCCTTTTCATCTCTTCAACGGAGTTCGCCTTGCGTCTGTTTCACACCTCCGACTGGCACCTGGGCCAAAACCTCCACGGCCAGGAACGCGACTTCGAACACGCCTGTTTCCTCGAGTGGCTGCTGGGCCAACTGAAAGCCCATCTGCCGGATGTACTGCTCATCGCCGGGGATATCTTCGACACGGTCAACCCACCGCTCAAGGCCCAGGAGCGTCTGTATGACTTCATCATCAGCGCCCACGAACAGAACCCCAAGCTGACCATTGTGATGATCGCCGGCAACCACGATTCCGGCTCGCGTATCGAATTACCCGCGCCACTGATGCGCCGCCTGCGCACTCATGCGCTCGGCCGCGTGTTGTGGCTGGATGACGGCCAACTCGACGCCGAACGCCTGCTGATCCCCCTGCCGGACGCCAAAGGCAAGATCGCCGCCTGGTGCCTCGCGTTGCCGTTCCTGCGCCCGGCAGAAGTGACCGGTGCGCACTTGGGTGACGACTACCTGCGCGGTATCGGCCAGGTGCATGAATGGTTGATCGCCGCCGCTAACGCCAAGCGCAAAAAAGGCCAGGCGCTGATTGCTATCAGCCATGCGCACATGGCCGGTGGTTCAGTGTCGGAAGACTCCGAGCGCAGCCTGATCATCGGCAATGCCGAGGCGCTGCCGGCCAGTCTGTTTGATCGAAGTGTCGCTTACGTTGCCCTCGGCCATTTGCACAAACCGCAGAAGGTCAATGGTGAGGAACGAATTCGCTATAGCGGTTCGCCGATTCCGCTGTCGTTTTCCGAAATCGGCTACAAGCACCAGATCCTCGACGTCACCTTCCAAGGCCAGTGCCTGGTAAGTGTCGAACCGCTGCTGATTCCGCGCTCGGTCGACCTGCAACGCCTGGAAGCCGCGCCGCTGGCCGATATCCTCAAGGCCCTGGCCGAATTGCCCGACGTCGACCTGCTGGCCGAAACCCAGCGCCACCCTTGGCTGGAAGTACGCGTACGCCTCGACGAACCGCAACCCGACCTGCGCCAGCAGATCGAAAGCGCCCTGCAAGGCAAGGCCGTGCGCCTGGTGCGCATCGCCGCTGAATACGCAGGTAAAGGCAGCCGTGAAGACGAAGGCGACGACCGCCTGATCGAACTCGACCAGCTCACGCCCCAGGAACTGTTCAGCCGCGCCTGGCAGGACAATTATGGCAGTGAAGTGGATGAACAGACCTTGAAGGACTTCGCCGTGCTGCTCCAGGAAGTGCAACAGGAGGATGAACAGCCATGAAGATCCTCGCTATCCGCTTGAAAAACCTGGCTTCATTGGCTGGCCCGTTTGAAATCGACTTTACCGCCGAGCCCCTGGCCAGTGCCGGATTGTTCGCGATTACCGGGCCGACCGGCGCCGGTAAAAGTACCCTGCTCGATGCCTTGTGCCTGGCGTTGTTTGGCGCCGTGCCGCGCCTGGGCGACACCGGCCAGGCGAAGATGCCGGATGCCGACAGCGACATTTCCATCGGCGACCCGCGCACCCTGCTGCGACGTGGCACCGGCGGCGGTTATGCCGAAGTGGATTTCGTCGGCGTGAGTGGCCGGCGTTATCGCGCGCGCTGGGAAGCCAATCGCGCCCGCGACAAGGCCAGCGGCAAGTTGCAGAACAGCCGCCAGAGCCTGATTGACCTGGACAGCGACCAACTACTGGCCAGCCAGAAAACCGAGTACAAAACCCAGCTGGAACTGGCCCTGGGCCTGAACTTCGAACAGTTCACCCGCGCCGTATTGCTCGCGCAAAGTGAGTTCAGCGCCTTCCTCAAGGCCAACGACAACGAGCGCAGCGAACTACTGGAAAAGCTCACCGACACGGCCCTGTACACCCAACTCGGCCGGCGCGCGTTCGACAAGGCCAAAGAGGCCCGGGATGCGCACAAGCAGTTGCAGGACCAGGCCACCGGCGTGGTGCCTTTGGCCCCCGAGGCACGTGTGGAGCTGGATCAGCAGTTCGATGCTGCACAACAGCAACTCAAGACCCAGCAAGCCCAACTCAAGCAACTTGAACTTCAGCACACCTGGCTCAAGGAGCTGCGCGAATGGCAGGAACGCCAACTCGCCGCCACCGAACAACTGCAGCGTGCACAGGCCGAATGGGATAACCAGCGCCAGCAACGTGAAGACCTGGGCCGCCTGGACCAATTGGCGCCACAACGTCATCAGTTTGCGCGTCAGGCAGAAGTCGGCAGCGTGCTTGCTCCGTTGGCCGCGCAGATTCAGTCGCATATCCAACAACAAGCCCAATTGCACACCCGCCAGGAGCAGGCCCAGCAGCAACAAGCCAGCGCGCAAACTGCGTTGGCTGAGGCCCTGAAAAACCAAACTGATGCCGTGCCATTGCTGCGACAGGCGTTTGAAGAGCAAAGCACCCTCGCCCACTTGACCAAAGAGCTGGCCAAGCGCACCGAGGACAAACAGCAGCACGAAAGCGCCTGCACCGAAGGTCAGGCCCAACTCACCGGGCTGCTGGAAAAACAGAGCCATGTCGCTGAACGCCTGCAACGCCTGGCGACCGAGCTTGAGCACAGCGCCGTCCTCGCGCCACTGAGCGATGCCTGGAGCGCCTACCGCGACCGTCTGCAACAGCTGACGCTGATCGGCAATCGCCTGAATAAGGGCCAGGCCGAACTGCCGCAATTGGAACAACGCGCGACCAGCGCCGCCGAACAGTTCACTCAGCAACGCGAAGCCCTGGACCTGCTGTATCAGGAAGCCGGTGCCGAACCTCATGCCGTGGCCGAGCAGATCCAATTGCTGGCGAGCCTGCTGCAAGACAATCGCAAACAACAACGCGCCTTCGAAGACCTGACGCGCCTGTGGGACAACCAGCAACAGCTGGACCAACACGCCGCCAGCCTGACGCAAAAGCTCACCGATGCCCAACAGCAACGCGAACAGTTGAACCAGACCGGCCTGCAAACCAAGGCCGAGCTGACCGTTGCCGAACAGACACTGAACGTGACCAAACAACTGCTGGAACGCCAGCGCCTGGCCCGCAGCGCCAGCGTCGAGGAGTTGCGCGAGCAGTTGCAGGACGACCAACCCTGCCCGGTGTGCGGCAGCCACGAACACCCGTACCACCAACCCGAAGCGTTGCTGCAAAGCCTCGGTCGTCATGACGAAAACGAAGAAGCCACCGCGCAGAAAGCCGTGGACAGCCTCAAGGAAAAACTCACCGAGTTGCGCGGCGAAGTGGGCGGTTTGATCGCCCAGCAAAAGGAATACCTGCAACAGCAGGAACACCTGGCGACGCAACAACAAGCACTCCAGCCAAGCCTGGATGCGCACCCGCTGGCCGCGTCGTTGCTCACCCAGGAAGCCGCCAAACGCAGCGCCTGGCTTGAGCAGCAATTGGGCCAACTGAGCCAAAGCATCACTCAGGACGAACAACGCCAAAGCGCCCTGCTCAACCTGCAACAAAACGCCGGGCGCTTGCAGCAGCAACTGCAAGCGGCCCAGGAAGCCAGCCAGCAGGCCCGTCAATTGCTGGTCGATCAGCAACGCGAGCTGACCAGCGACCGTGAACGCCTCGACCAGGAACTGAGCGCCTTCGCCAGCCTGTTGCCCGCAGAAATCCTGGATGGTCTGCGCGCCGAGCCGGCTGCTACCTTCATGCAACTGGACCAGCAAGTCAGCCAGCGCCTGGAGCAACTGGGCCATCAACGCGATGAGCTGGCCGAGCAACAAGAACGCCAACAGGCGATCGAGAAGGAACAGACCCACCAGCAACATCGTCAGCATCAGCTTGATGCGCTGATTCAGCAGGTCACCGAACTGACTGCCCACCAACAGACGGCCCAGGAAAAACTCAGCGCGCTGCTCGGTGAACACACCAGTGCCGAACACTGGCAGCAACAGTTGGATCAGGCCGTGACCCAGTCACGCCAAAGCGAAACCGACGCCAACAAACACCTGCAAGAAATCCACAACGCCCTGATTCAACTGGCCGCCGACCTCAAGGCCCAGCAGGAGCGTGAACAGGCGTTGCAGGCCGAACAACAGGCCCTCGTCACGCGTATCAGCGAATGGCGCGCCTTGCATCCGGAACTCGACGACGCTGGCCTCACCCGCTTGCTGGCCTACGATGACGCTCAGGTCAGCCAATTGCGCCAACAGTTGCAGCACAGCGAAAAAGCCGTCGAACAGGCCAAGGTGTTGTTGCAAGAGCGCGAACAGCGCCTCGCCGACCATCAGGCCCTGCACAATGGCAACCTTGCAGCCGAGGAGCTGGACAGCACCTTGGCCACGCTCAATCAACAACTGGCCGAGAGCGAGAAACACTGCGCCGAATTGCGCGCGCGCCAGTCCGAAGACCAGCGCCGCCAGGACGCCAACCAGGCCTTTGCCGAGCAGATCGCCAAGGCCTATGACGAGTGGCAACGCTGGGCACGCCTGAACGCGCTCATCGGCTCGGCCACCGGCGATACTTTCCGCAAGATCGCCCAGGCCTACAACCTCGACCTGCTGGTGCACCACGCCAACGTGCAACTGCGCCAACTGGTACGGCGTTATCGCCTCAAGCGCGGCGGCAGCATGCTCGGCCTGTTGGTGATGGACACGGAAATGGGCGACGAGCTGCGCTCGGTGCATTCATTGTCCGGCGGCGAAACCTTCCTGGTCTCACTCGCGCTGGCCCTGGGCCTGGCGTCGATGGCCTCCAGCACATTGAAAATCGAATCACTGTTTATCGATGAGGGCTTCGGCAGCCTCGACCCGGAATCCCTGCAATTGGCAATGGACGCGCTGGATGGCTTGCAGGCCCAGGGCCGTAAGGTTGCGGTGATTTCCCACGTGCAGGAAATGCACGAACGCATTCCGGTGCAGATCCAGGTCAAGCGCCAGGGCAATGGCTTGAGCACGTTGGAGGTCAAGTGAGCGAGGCGCTGCTGTATTCGTTCCGGCGCTGCCCCTATGCGATGCGGGCGCGGCTGGCCCTGCGCTACTCGGGCGTACCGGTGCGCATCGTCGAGGTGAGCCTCAAGGCCAAGCCCGCAGAAATGCTGGCGCTGTCGCCCAAGGGCACGGTGCCAGTGCTGAACGTTGACGGGCAGGTGATTGAAGAAAGCCTGGAGATCATGCAGTGGGCCTTGGCGCAGAACGATCCGGATAACTGGTTGCTGCAAGGCGACCCGGCCGTATTCGCGTTGATTGCCGAGAACGACCAGGACTTCAAGTATCACTTGAATCGATACAAGTACGCCGAACGCTACCCGGAACACTCAATGGAACAGTATCGGGCCGACGGTGAGGTGTTCTTGCAGAAGCTGGAAGATTTACTGGCGGACCGCGCCTATTTGCTGGCGGATCATCCGAGCCTGGCGGACATGGCCCTGGCGCCCTTTGTGCGACAGTTTGCCCATGTGGATCGGGAGTGGTTTGCCGCATCGCCATATACCCAGTTGCAGGCTTGGCTGCAGCGTTTCCTGGAATCACCGCTATTCATCTCGGTAATGGCGAAAGCCTAAGCCCAGCACAAACAAATGTGGGAGCTGGCTTGCCTGCGATAGCATCACCTCGGTATCACTGACACACCGAGTTGAATTCATCGCAGGCAAGCCAGCTCCCACATTTGACCGTGGCTCACTGCAGGCTCATTGCTGGGTTTTGTGATCCAGTGCGGCGTAGAAGTTGGCGCTTTGTTGCAGGTATTTCTGGGTGTAGGCGCTGGTGCTGGATTTTTTGCCGGAGACTTCCACGCTGGCCGCGGCTGGCAGGGCAACAGTGGCGGAAACAGCGGAAGCGGCGATGATGGAGAAGAGATTCAGATTCATGTCGGTAACCCTTGTGTTCGTTTGGTTGAGTGGCCGGGGAAGGCCTTGGAACCAAACTTACGCCCGAGGGCTAAGCCTTAGAAATGCTTTGAAACAGTAGCCGCTATTAATGGAATTAATAGAAAGGCTCAGGCCCCGCATGGCGGGGCCTGTGGCTTATTGACGCACCAGGAACTTGAGGTCGCTGGGCGCATCAATCGGCAATTTCTGCACGGTTTTACCCAGCAGGCCGGTTTTGGGGTCGCGTTCGACCACCACGATTTCGTTGCTTTTCTGGTTGGCGATCAGCAAGAACTTGCCGCTCGGGTCCAGGCTGAACTCGCGCGGATGGTCACCTTCCACGGAACGGCGTTGCAGTTCCTTGAGGTGCGCGGTGGCCGGGTCGATGCTGAACACCAGCAGTTGATTGGCCGTGCCACGGTTGCTCAGGTACAGGAATTTGCCATCGCTGGAGGCATGCAACGCGGCGCCGGCCTTATCGGCCACCGGTTGCCCGGCGGCGAAGTCCACCAACTGCGTCTGGGTCAGTTGGCCGTCCTTGTAATCGAACACCGCCACCTGCGCGCTCATCTCGGTGGTCAGCCAGGCATGCTTGCCATCCGCACTGAACAGCAGGTGGCGCGGACCGCTGCCGGGCGGCAATTGCACCGAGGCCGGGTTGGCCGGGGTCAACGGCAGCTCATGGTTGGCCTTAGGGTCGTAGTGGTAGGCAAACACCTTGTCCGCACCCAGGTCCTGCACAAACACGTATTTGCCATCCGGCGACGACACCACCGAATGCACGTGGTTGGACGCCTGGCGCTCAGGGTTGACGCGACTGGCCGGGTGCCCGCTCAGTTGCGCCGGAGCCGACAGCTTGCCCGTGGCATCCACCGGCAGCACCGCCAGGCTTCCGCCCGGATCTTCCAGCACCGAATAGTTGGCGACGAACAGGTAGCGTCCATCGGCAGCCACGCTGGAATGGGTCGGCTCATTGCCCAGGCTCTGCACCTGGTTGATCAACGTCAGCTGATGATTCTGCGGATCGATGCTGTAGCTGCTCACTCGCCCGACCGGGTCTTTCTGGCCTGGACCGTTCTCGTTGACCACAAACAGGTGCTTCTGGTCCTTGGAGATCGTCAGCCACGACGGATTGGCCGCCTTGGCCGCCAACACCGGCTGGCCTTGGAACTTGCCGGTACGGCTGTCGAATTGCAGGCGATAAATGCCTTCGCTGCTGCCGGCGGTGTAGCTGCCGACCAACAGCTCATAGGTGTCGGCCGGCGCGGCCTGTACCGACATCGCACCAACACTGCCCGCCATCAGCAGGGGCCAGAATTTACGCATCATCATCCGCTTCATCCTCGTCGTTATTGTTGCCGGTGAACGCGCTCAGACAGATCAGGCGGTGCTCGCCCGAATCACCGGTAAGGGTCCAGCTTTGCAAGGTCTCATCAAAGGTGGCGGACTGCACTTGCTCCAGGCTGAAGCGCCAGCGTTTTTCCACACGGCCGTCCATGGAAGTGATAAGCAGCGCCTCTTCATCGAGTACGAAGTCGAAGGCATGCAGCCCGTCGATTTCAAGCATGTCAGAGGTTTCAAGGACGGCAGGCAATTTCTCAGTCATCACAGTCTTTCATCAGTTTCAAAGGGCTAATCATAGGCCAGTTTGCCGCCAGGGCCTAAACCCATAACCGGCTACCGCATCGCCGCGACTTAGCGCATTACCTTGATCGGGCGTGTCTTTATCCAACGTAAAGGAATACCTATGCCAGACCCGAATACGCCCGCCGCTGCCCAGCCGACTCGACAAGCGGTAGAGGCCCGGTTTGCCACCCGCCCAACTCTGCGCACCGTCACTGCCGAGCTGCTGGCCAATAACCTCAAGGAAAAATACCCGCCCCTGACCTACCCGCTCCAGGATCTGCGATTGGCCGTCCCCCGTGAAGGCGGCGGCCGCGACCTGCTCCCCGTATTCGAGGTTGCGCTGAGCCTTATGGCCGACGGCAGCTTTCCCGATCTCTCGATGCGCTATGGCCTGGACGCCTACTTGAGCGACGCCACCGGCACCCGTCTCATCTATCAGGTCAACGGGCACCGCGACTACGACCTACGGATCATCGAAGCTGTCCTGCGAGAGTTGCCCTCGCTGGTTTTTATCGCTTTTCAAGAGGCATTGGCAGCCTATTGGAGCGAGGACAGCGACGCCGGTGGCAGTCGCTGGCAATGGCTGGCCCGGGTGCTGCAAGGTGAACTGCTGAACTCAGCGATTCGCCAACCCGCCACGTTGAAAACACTCGGTACGCTGGCTCGCTACCCCGACCGGGTAACCCGCGCCCAGCGCCCCGGGCCCGAAAACGCGATACACGCCTACACCCTGCAAACCCGCTTGACCCGCGCAAGCAGCCGACTGACCGTGCAAGCCTACGACCTCCTGGTGGTCTGCCGCGAGCAGGTGTTGTTGTGCCGCCTTGACGGCCGGATCGAGTCCTATCCCGACCTGGATGCCTTCGGCAACGCATGGGCCGAGGGTTTCAATGCCGACAGGATCACCTGGCAGCAGTACGAGCCTGACGGCAACATCTTTGAGGTACAGGCCGCGCTGCTCTTCAACCAGCAACTGGATGACCTGGCCGCCATTCGCCTCCCGGCCCTGTGGACAGTGCCGACGATGGAGCATCAGTTTGCCGTTGCCACGAATCCGGCGCGCTTGTTCAAGCAGACGTCCACTGCTCCCCTGGCCATCCTGACGCCAATCCAGGCGGCCCTGCCTGACTGGCTTCGACGTGCCAACGCAGCCGATCGCCTCACTTATCGCGAATGCCTGCTCGAACAGGCCAGTAGCAGCCGCCTTGCACTCGGTGACTCGGACTTCGACGGCCTGGAAACACTGCACAGCTACACGACCCAGCACTTGAACAACCAACTGTGTCTGGATCGCGCGACGGCCCTGCGCAACGAACGTCAATGCAACGACGCTGCGCTGTCTGCAGCCTACAGCGCCGAAGACTTGCTGCTGACCTTTCATGTCGCGGTGGGCACCCTGGAGAGCGGGTATATCGAACCGGTCACCATGAGCCTGGTCGACCTGGCCCTGAAAAACCTCTCGGGCGCGCCCCGAGGCAGCATGACTCTCAGCCATCGGACGGGCCGTTCGCTCGAAACCTGGCTAACGGCCGACTACATCAGACAACTGGTCCAGCGTGTCGACATTGGCAAAAACTACCCCGCCTATTTGCGCCGGGAGCTGATGAGTGACACCGCGACGGCACGAAAACGCCAGCGGCTGTTCCAGCAGCAGCGGCCCGTTCACCTGAAAACCCAGGCGCTGGAGCATGCCATCAAAGGCGAAGCAGGCCTGACTCCGCGTGGCTTTCGTTGCGTGAATGCGCTGGTCAATCCGGACCCGATGGAGCGCCGCGTCGAGGGCGACGAAGTTGTCATTCGCCCGCTTGCCTTGGTGCGCCAAACCGGCGCCACCGCGGATGTGGTGCAAAACATGTTCATCATCGAACCACGCGATACGCAGCGGGGGCCGCACCTGCTTTATCGCCCGGCCTACCGCGACTCATTGCTGGAGTTTGCCAGTCGCGAACACCTGCTGGCCGCCATTGTGCAACCGGGCGCCCTGCAAGACAGTGTGCTGGTCTGGTTGGCGGACGGTGCTCGAGCGATCTACAGCAATGGCGGATTTGTCCAGCCGCATTACGTACGCATAGGCATGGGCTCGGAGTTCGACGCATTGCCCAGCGTGCCCAAACCTGCTGAGTTGGCGAAGGCCAACGACGAAAGCGCTGATGAAGTCCTGCAAGCGCTTGGCAACGGCAGCCTAATGGAATACCTGTTCGGCTGCGAAGCCCGCCAACTGCTCGACCAGGCCGAACGCGAATCCACCTCCAACCGCGAAAGCCGCTGGGCGCTGATCCTGGAAGGCATGCAACTGGGGTTCAACACACTGTTGATGGCCGTGCGCGGGCCACTGGCGGCGGTCGGCTGGTTGCTGCAACTGACCCAAGGCCTCAGCCATGACCTGCCGGCGCTGGAAAACACAGACGCCACGACACGGGAGCTGGCCTGGATCGACTTGCTGCTTAATATCGGCATGCTGCTGGTGCATCAGGGACCGCTCGTCGCAGCGCCCGAACGCCAACCTTTAAGGCGTCCGCCCGCCAACCCATTGGCCGTTGTGGCGCGCGGTACCATTGGCCTGCCCGCCGAACCACCGGGCGGTGGTCATACGTTGCTGGACTTTGATCTCTCCCTGGCCAGCGACAGCGCCTCGGCAAGACTGTTGGAAAAACTGCGGGCCGTGAGTGTGGTTTGGCCGACACCGGCACCCGCACCGGTCAGTACCGGGGTGCACCAAGGGTTGTACAGCATCAATGGCCGCTGGCACGCCTCGGTCGCGGGTTTGCTCTTCAGGGTCAATATCGTTCAGGGCTTCGGCGACGTTTACCTGATCCACCCACAGAAACCCAACCACCCCGGCATCAAGCTGAAAACCGACGGCCAAGGCCATTGGACGCTGGACCGTGGCCTGAAGCTGGTCGGCGGCGGGCCCAAACGGATGGCGGCCTTGCGCGGGGAGAACCAGCGCAGGAAGGCTGAGGTGCTCGAACGCATGCCCCTACTGTATGCAGAAATAACCCAGTTGATGGCGCCGTTCCGGGCGTCAATGGACCGCATGTCACCCGCGCTGGATGCCTTGAAAAACCAACTTAAAACCGTGCAGTTGGTGTGGAACCTCCTGAAAAGCGCCACGGATGCACAACGGCCGGCCCTGGAAATACGCCATCGCAAGGAAACACTCAGGCACCAGGAGGTGCGCACCGAGTTTCAAATTCTGCTGCATAACCTTGAGGCACAATTTGCCCAATCAGTACCGCCTCGCCTGGAGATGGTCAAGCTGGGCCAGGAACTGGAGAAAGTCGGCGGCGCCGCCGTGCATGTGCATGACCGCGCAAAAATCCTGGGAACCATTTGGGATCAGCAACTCTACATTCACACACTGGTATTGGCCCGGTTGAACGCCATTCGCTTTTCCAGCGCGGGCGAGCCAATGTCAGAAATGGCAAGCAGGATGTTTATCAGTAACGTGCTTGACGACCCGTCGGTCTACGACGAATACATCCGCAACAGTGTTGAATCGGCGAACATCCGCCTGCACATGGCCGATATTTCCGTTGCCATGGAGGCCACTCTTGAACAGCTAGCGCAAGACTCGGTGGCGGGACGTGCGATACGTCAGGAGCGGCTGGCGCAAATCCAGTCCCCGCAGAACTTCTTTGCCGACAACCTCAAACTCAACGCGCTGAATTATCTCGCTGCCGCCAGCGTGGCGGGGGTTGATCGACGGCTGCCGCCTCAGGAAGATTTTTACATCAAGCGTCTGGAGCAGACCGATTTTTTTGAAGCCCTGGTGTCCCACATCGAAGTGCGTAGCGGCACTGAATACCCGCTGGTCGAACAGCGTAATGTCTACGAGACGGTCCTTACCCAGTACCGGCGTTATGAGGATGCGATTCGTGCCCTGAAAGCCATCAATCCACAACGCCTGCGACCCGAGGCCGAGCGTCTGCTGAAGGGGCTTGAGTACGCCCAGGCTTTGGCGCAGAACGAGTTGGAGGCAGTGGTGCGCAAACAGGAGGCGCTGGACGTCGAACTGCCCCTGGCAAAAACCCTGCGCCCCAAGGACCCGGCCAAGCGTGTATTCAAAACCCGAAAAAAGGCCTACCTCATCGGCGCGTTCAAGCCGGGGGCCGAAGAACAAATCACCCTCACCGACACGCTGACCGGCGAAAACATTGCCTCGTTCAGCCAGCATGAAGATGGCTGGGAAACGACTGCCGAAAAGCCCACCGCGCCGTCGGATTCCATACCGCTGGACCGATCCCTGAGAACGCTCAAAGGCCTGGCCCAGGCACTCATCGACCAGCGCAAAGGCATTGAGCAAGCCATCACGGCGGACCAGAAAAAACTCGACTCGTCGCTCACCCGCCAACACGCCCGCCCCGGCGACTGGGATGAACTGCTCACCCGGCACGCCCATAAGCTCACGGCGCTTGCCGATGAAATCAAGCGCGACCACCTCGATAAACCCTCGGCCCAGGGCCTGATCGATGAATACCTGGCACAGGCCAAGGACATGACAAGGCTGGCGGAGCGCCTTTGCAGCGACGCATACAAGCGCCAATGGCCGACCCAGGAAAGCCTGACGTACCTGTGGGCGCACAAACAAATCGATATCAACCTGACAAGCCTGGCCGACCCGCAACGCCCGACGCTCAGTGGCGATTTCTTCACTGAATATGCGGTGTATGACAAGGCCAGGAAACCGCCAACCGTGTTGTGGTATGCCCACTTCCATTACGCCAGCGCCGACGCGCCACCCGCCCGGTACACCCGGGCGCATCTGAAATTGCCGGAGCAACGTAAATACACGCAGAAGGATTTGCTCAAGGAACACGTGCAGGCCTATTTACGCCAGCAGTTGGAGCCGAGCGCCGAACCGCTCAACCGGATCCTGTATGTGTTGATCACCCCGCCTTTGGACAAGATATTCCTGGCTATCGCGCAGACACCGCGCGCCAGTCAGCCCTGATAGCAGGCGAAAAGTAACCTGTGGCGAGCCCGCTCGCCACGACAGGTCTGCTTGCCTCATGGATCAGTGGGCAAACAGCGAGTTGCCCTTCTGCCCCGCGAGCTTCTCGGGTTTGATCAGGAACCGCGCCAGTGCCGGCAACAGCCACAGCGCACCGAACATGTTCCACAGCAGCATGAAGGTGAGCATCAGGCCCATGTCGGCCTGGAACTTGATGGCTGAGAAGATCCAGGTGCACACGCCGATTGCCAGGCACAGGCCAGTAAACAGCACGGCCTTGCCGGTGGACTTGAGCGTCTGGTAGTACGCCTCTTGCAGCGGCAAGCCGGCGCGCAGGAAGCTTTCCAGGCGGCTGTAGATGTAGATGCCGTAGTCCACGCCAATGCCCACGCCCAGCGCCACCACCGGCAAGGTCGCCACCTTGACGCCGATGCCCATGAACGCCATCAGCGCGTTGCCCAGCACCGAGGTCAGCACCAGTGGCAGCACGATGCACAGGGTCGCCGCCCAGGAGCGGAAGGTGATCATGCACATGGTCGCCACGCACAGGTACACCAGGATCAGGATGGTCAGTTCTGACTCCTTGATCACCTCGTTGGTGGCCGCCTCGATCCCGGCGTTACCGGCGGCGAGGATGAACTCCAGGCCGTCCTTGTTGTTCTCCTTGGCGAAGTCCTGCACGGCATGCACCGCGCGGTCGAGGGTTTCGGCCTTGTGGTCGTTGAGGAACACCAGCACCGGCGCCAGGGAGCAGTTGTTGTTGTACAAGCCATCGGCACGGGCGATGGAGTTGTTCAGCACATCCGGGTTACGCGACAGGGTTTCCCATTTCAGGTTGCCCTCGTTCATGCCCTTGATCATTTGCTTGGACACGGTCACCAGCGAAATTGCCGACTGCACGCCCTCGGTGTTCTGCATCTTCCACATCAACTGGTCGATGGGCGCCATGGCTTCATAGCGCGAGCAGCCTTCGGCCTTGGTCTTGACCATCACCACCAGCACGTCGGAACTGGTGGAGTAGTTGCTGATGATGAAGTTGTTGTCTTTGTTGTAGCGCGAGTCCGGGCGCAGTTCCGGCGCGCCTTGGTCGAGGTCGCCGATCTTGAGGTTCTGGCTGTACCAGAGACCACCCCCAAAGGCGATCAGGGCCAGGAAGATCGAGACCGGTGCGACTTTCGGGCTGGCGAATTTCGACAGCAGGCGCCAGAACGGGTGTTCGCGGTTTGCGTCTTTCTTGCTCTTGGCGATGGCGCGCTTGCTGATGCCGACGTAGGAAATCGCCACCGGCAGCAGGATCAGGTTAGTGAACACGATCACCGCCACGCCGATAGAGGCGCCGATGGCCAGTTCACGGATCACGCCGATGTCGATGATCAGCAGTGTGATGAAGCCCACCGCGTCAGCGAGGATCGCGATCATTCCCGGCAGGAACAGTTGGCGGAAGGTGCGGCGTGCAGCGGTCAGCGCGTTGTCCGCCTCGCTGGATTGCAGGGCGATACCGTTGATCTTCTGCACGCCGTGGGAAATACCAATGGCGAAGATCAGGAACGGCACCAGCATCGAGTAGGGATCCAGCCCGAAACCAGCGGCATGCATCAGGCCCAGTTGCCAGACCACCGCCACCAGGGTGGTGCTCAACACCGCAATGGTGCTGCGCAGGCAGTTGGTGAACCACAGCAGCAGGACCAGGGTAATACCGAACGCCACACCGAAGAACAGCACCACCATGATCAGGCCATCGATCAGGTCACCGACTTTCTTGGCGAAGCCGACGATGTGGATCTGGACGTTGGGGTTCTGCTCCTGAAATTTGGTGCGGATTTTGTCTTCGAGTTCATGGGAGAACTTGCGGTAGTCGAGGGCCAGCAACTTGCCTTGATCCTGCGGGTCCGGGTAGGACTCCAGCAGCGGGATGTCGACGATGCTCGATTTGAAATCGTTGGCCACCAGGCGCCCGACCTGGCCCGACTTGAGCACGTTGTTGCGCAACTGATCGAGGCTTTCCGGCGAACCGTTGTAGCTTTGCGGGATCACTTCACCGCCGGCAAAGCCCTCTTCGGTCACTTCGGTCCAGCGTACGCTGGGGCTCCACAGCGACTTGAGGCCCGAGCGGTCGACGCCGGAGATGTAGAACACTTCGTCGTTGATCTGACGCAGGGTCTCCATGTACTCCTTCGTGAAGATGTCACCGTCCTTGGCCTCCACCGAGATGCGCACCGTGTTGCCCAGATTCGCCAGGTCATTGCGATGTTCCATCATCTTCTCGATGAAGGGGTGCTTGAGCGGAATCATTTTTTCAAAGCTGGTGGACGGGCGAATCAAGGTCGCCTGCCAGAACAGGAAAATACTCACCAGCAGGCAGATCACGATCACTGCCGGGCGGTTGTTGAAGATCAGGCGCTCAAGAAAGGTCGCTTTATCGTTGTGATGACTGCTCATTCTTTCCCCGCCTTCTTATTGTTTTGTAGGTTCGGCGCCATCGGCTTTAGCGACGCGAACGCCCCCCTGCCCGGCCAGAATCAAGTTGCCATTACCCGCCGCCGTGACGGACGACAGGGAAATCCGATCCGGACGGTTGAACACGCTGAAGGTCACGCCGTCGTCATGGCTGACCACCACGCTGCCGCCGTTGCCGACCACGACAATCGAGCCGTCCTCCAGCAAGGTCGCGCCGGACAAACCAAACTCCAGCGCTCCCCGCGCAGCGTTCAGTTCGACGGGCTCCCAGGTGCTGCCGAAATCCGTGGAACGGTACAGGTTGCCGCGCAAGCCATAGGCCAGCAGGGTTTGCGGCTGGGCGGTGCCGATCACGCCGAACAGCGAGCCCTCGTAGGGGCCTTCGAGTTTCTCCCAGGTCTGGCCGTCGTCGCTGGAGCGGAACATGCTGCCCTGCTCGCCGACGATGAACAGCCCGGCGTCCTTGATGTGGGCGATGGCGTTGAGGTGGTACTGGTCTTCGTTGTCGAGGCGGTCGCTGACGTCTTCCCAGGTCTTGCCGCCGTCGGTGGTTTCGATCAACGCACCGTAGGCGCCGACCGCCAGGCCGTGATTGGCATCGTTGAACCACACGTCGAGCAGCGGGGCTTCGCGTTTAAGATCCTGGTACTGCTGGGTCCAGGTGGCGCCGCCGTCGGAACTGGCAAGAATCTGCGCATCGTGGCCCACCGCCCAGCCCTGCTTGTCATCGACGAAAAACACTGCCGTGAGCAACTGTCGGGTGGGGACTTTGGCTTGGGTCCAGGTGCTGCCCTGGTCATCGGAATAGAGGATGTGCCCGCGATCACCGACCGCCACCAGGCGCTTGCCCGCGTGGACCACATCGATCATCAGGCCTTTGGCGGCCTTGGGGGATTCAATCGCAAACGAGGTATCGCTGGCGGCCTGGACGGCTGGCGGTAACACGACAGCGCCAAACAGCGAGAGCGCTGCGGCCAGCATCGCAACCCTGCGTGCGGCGCGTGGGCGGCAGACAACCCAACCCATGACAGGCTCACTCATAGACCTTTCTCCCATTTATTATTGTTATCGCTGCCTTCCGGGGCCTTGAAACCTGCAATCTAGAGCGCCTGGAGGAAGCAGGGGCCATCCTATCGGGCTTTCGAATCGTCTGACAATCGGCGCTACGTTATCTTTTGTTAACTGAGCCCCTTTCGTCAGCGCCTGAATATAGCTGCATTCGCAGGGCTGATCGCCGCAGCGTCAATGAATTTTTATTCTATCTATTGAAATATGGGAATATTTATTCCATTAATAGTCCTCCTGAAAACAATAATCCAAAGGACCACGGCGATGCGTGAACTCGGAATCGGCTTGATCGGCACAGGCTTTATGGGGCGCGCCCACGCCCTGGCCTTCAATAACGCCCGCGCGGTATTCGAGCTGCCGGTACACCTCAAGCTGGCAGCACTGGCCGACGCCGACACCGAGCGCGCGCAACGCTGCGCCAAGGACTGGGGATTTGCCCAGGCCCATGGCGATTGGCAGGCGCTGATCAATGACCCCAACGTCGACGTAGTGGCCATCACCACACCCAACCATTTGCACTACCCCATGGCCATGGCGGCCATCGCGGCGGGCAAGGCGGTGTACTGCGAAAAACCCCTGGCCGTGAGCCTGGAACAAGCCGATGCCATGCGCCGCGCCGCCAGTACCGCGGGCGTGGTGACGCGGGTGGGCTACAACTACCAGCACAACCCGATGATCACGCTGGCGCGGCAGATGATTGCCAGCGGCGAGTTGGGCGAGATCATCAGCTTCCAGGGCGAGTTCAGCGAAGATTTCATGGCCGACCCGGCCTCACCATGGTCATGGCGCTGCGAAGTCGAGCATGCCGGCGGCGCCCTGGCGGACCTGGGCAGTCACTTGCTGTCGATGGCGCGTTATCTGGTAGGCGACGTGGTGAGTGTGTGTGCCGACACCCAGACCGTCCACGCCCGACGACCTGTCGTCAAAGGCAGTGCGGAGTTGAAACCCATCGCGGTGGATGACCAGGTGCACGCCCTGCTGCGCTTCGCCAATGGCGCGCGTGGAACGGTGAGCAGCAGTTGGCTCAAGCAGGGGTACAAAAACCACCTGAGTTTCGAAATCAGCGGGACCCATGGCACCTTGGCATTCGATCAAGAGCGCTTGAATGAATTACAGGTGTGTCGCGTCGGCCAGGACGGTTTCCAGCGTTTGCTCGCAGGCCCTGCCCTGCCCGGTTATGCGGCGTTCAGCCCGGCGGCGGGGCATCAGTTGGGCTACAACGAGTTGAAGACGCTGGAAGTTCAGGAGTTGATTCTGGCGCTGGCCGGTCAAGGTACAGATGGCACCGACTTTGAGGCAGCGTGGGAAGTGGAGCGGTTGGCGACGGCGATTCGCGTGGCGGCCAGAGAAGAACGCTGGGTAACCGTGAACTCACTCTAAAATCC
>NZ_JBBGYS010000053.1:0-44914 GCF_037479595.1 Pseudomonas sp. MYb541
CTTTGGTTACTTTCGACTGGGCCGGCATTCCGGCTTTTCGAAAGTGACCCGCCGTAAGGGCGGAACCATAAGCGGCCGTTACCCAAATAACGGATATGTACCCAACCCAACCCAACCCAATTGGTCACCCATTCTTACCCCAAATTGGATATTCCCCCTCCAAGGCCCGATGACTAACCTAGCCATCAATCCCCACTGCCCTGGAGCACCCCCATGCAAACCCGTACCGATTTCTACACCGCCTCCCCAGACGCCATGAAAGCCATGCTCGCCCTGGAAGCCGCCGTCGGCAAGCTGTCCATCGAACTGCCCCTGCTGGAACTGATACGCCTGCGCGTCTCGCAGATTAACGGCTGCGCCTTCTGCCTCGACATGCACACCGCCGACGCCCGCAAAGGCGGTGAAACCGAACGCCGCCTGTACACCGTCTCCGCCTGGCGCGAAACGCCGTTCTTCACCCCGCGTGAACGCGCCGCCCTGGCCTGGGCCGAGAGCCTGACCCTGATCAGCCACACCCACGCCCCGGACGAAGACTTCAACACACTAGCCACTGAGTTCAGCCCGCAGGAGCAGATCGACCTGAGCGTGGCCATCACCACCATCAACAGCTGGAACCGGCTGGCAGTGGGCTTTCGCAAAATGCCAAAGTAAGGCTCAACCTGATTTGAAATAGCCCCGTGGCGTGGTGCCGGTCATTCCCTTGAAGAAGGCAATCAATGCGCTGTCGCTGGCAAAGCCCAGCTCAAAGGCGCAGTAGCCGATACTGCGCCCGGTAGCGAGCAACTCGATGACGCGCATCAAGCGCCACTGCTGGCGCCATTGCTGATACCCCAGGCCGGTTTCCCGCAGGAAGATCCGGCCGATGGTCTTGGTGCTGGCGCCGACCTGCTTTTCCAGTGCTTGCAGCGTGGGCGGCAAGCGTTCGAGATGGGCCAGCAATGGTGCCAGGCGCTTGTCCTGCGGCAAGGGCAGGAGCATGCGTTGCTCGGCCGCACCCTGGATTTCCTCCAGGCACAACGCCAGCAAATGGGCATATCGGCCGGTGTGCCAATTAGTCTCGAAGGGGGCCATGGCCATCGGTTCCAGCACCGCGCGCAACAAGGCGCTCACTTCGATCACCCGAACCTCTGTCGGCAACAGGGTTGCAACGGCCGGGCTTACGTACACCGAGCGGTAATCTACAGCCTTGCTCATCACCGCACGGTGACGCACACCGCAAGGTATCCACGCTGCGCGGGTCGGTGGCAGCAGGCACAGTTGATTGTCCAGGGTAATGCGGGTGCAGCCTTGTTGGGTAAACAACAGTTGACCACGCCGGTGGTGATGCAGGCCGGAGTCGTGGTCGCCGAGAAGGGCGGCTATGCCGATGACGGGAGCCAGGTGGCTGTCAGGGTCGAAGGATGCGTCGGCGGCGAGCCATACCATGGTCTGTCCGATTTCATGGATAGATTGTCGAAGTCTGGATAATACTCCAGTCCCCGCCGCTTAGAATCCTTCCGCTTGTTTTCCCGTGAAGGTGCGATCCATGACATCTAAAAACGTGTTGGTGCTGGCCGTGGCGTTGCTGATGTTCCCGCAACTGGCCCAAACCCTCTATAGCCCGGCCCTGGGTGATATCGGCCAAGCCTTCGCCGTCGGACCTGAACGGGCCGGGCAGACATTATCGGTGTACTTCCTGGCGTTTGCGTTTGGCGTGGTGGTGTGGGGCCGGTTGTGTGATCGCTGGGGCCGGCGCCCAGTGATGATGGCCGGGCTGGGACTGTATGTCGCCGCCACGCTGTTGGCCTTGAGTGTGAGCACGTTCAACGGTCTGCTGTTGGCCCAGACCATCGCGGCCTTCGGCGCAGCGGTTGGCTCAGTGGCCACGCAGACGCTGTTGCGCGACCGTTTTCACGGCGCGCAGTTGGCCCAGGTGTTTTCCGTGATGGGGATTGCCCTGGCCGCCAGTCCGGCAGTCGGCCTGTTCAGCGGCGCGACCCTGGTGCAGTATTTCGGCTATCGCGGCATGCTCACGGGTTTGCTGCTGACCGCGGCGGGATTGTGGTTCGCCTGCCTGTGGGCCTTGCCCGAGACGCGTCCGGCGCCCCTGCCGACCTCGCCCCTGGGCCAAACCGTGGGCCTGATGCTCCGGGACCTCGGGGTATGGCGTTCCGTTGGCCTGGTGGCGGCGTTCAATATTGCGCTGTTTGGTTACTACAGCGTGGGGCCGTTTATCTTCGCGCGGCTGGGCTTGTCTGCTGCCGAGTTCGGCTACAGCGGTGTGTTGCTCGCGCTTGGATCGGGGCTTGGGGCATGGCTGAACAAAGCCTTGCTCAAGCGTGGCCTGAATGGCGAGCAGTTGGTGCTGGTCGCTGCAGGGGTGGCGCTGTCAGGCGGTCTGTCTGTCCTGATGTTGCAGGACAGCTGGCTATTCGTGGGGCCGATGCTGCTGGTGGTGCTGGCGTTCGGCATGGCGATTCCCAACGTGCTGGGGGCGGCATTGGTGGATTATCAAGACCGCCTTGGCACCGCTGCGGCCGTTTTTGGCTTGCTCTATTACCTGGCGATTGGCGCCGGGTTGACCTTGGTTACCTGGGCTCAGGACCTTGGCTGGAGCCTGTTGACGTGCGGCCTGGCGGCGCTGTGGCTGGCAGCGCCGCGTATGTTCAGAAGTTGACCGAAGCACTCAGTCGCGCCGTCAAGGGCGCGCCCTGGAACAGGTAGTCATCGCCCATGTATTCGCCCGCGTCGCGCCAGTAGCGCTTGTCGAACAGGTTGTCGACGCTCAGGCGGAACACCGTCTCATAGCCGCTCACTTTGGTGGTGTAGCGGCTGCCGACGTTCACCACTGCGTAATCCCCCACCTCCACATTGCCGCTACGGTTGGCGTACTTCTTGGCGCTGTATTGCACGCCGCCGAGTACCGCCAGGCCGTTCACCCAAGGCAATGCATAATCGGCATACACACTGGCGCGCAGCTTGGGCACGTTGATCGCTTGGTGGCCCTCATAGTCCGCAGTCCCGCTGCCGGTCACCCGTGCACGAATCGCCGCCACGCTGGTTGCGATCTGCAGGCGCTCAGTGGCCCAGCCATTGGCCGACAGTTCCAGGCCGGTGTTCTTTTGCTCGCCCTGTTGCACATAGTCGAATTGGCCAGTGCCGTCCGGCTTGGCGTATTGGTAGGCCTGGCGGGTCTGGAATACAGCGGCGGTGAAGCTCATGCGGCGCCAGTCGTATTTCACCCCGGCTTCGATTTGACGTGAGGTGGTGGGGGCCAGGGTTTCGCCGTCGTTGCGGGTCGTCCAAGGTGCCTCACCGCCCAGGGACAGCCCTTTGCTGTAGCTGGTGTACAGCGACACATTTTCCACCGGTTTGTAGATCAACGACGCCTGGGGCAGAAATTCGTATTGTTGGGTATGGCGTTGCTGATTGCCGTTTTGGTCGAAGGCTTTTTCATCCAGGCGCACTTCACGGCCGCCGAGGATGGTTTGCCATTGCTCGTTGAAGCGGATGCGGTCCGTTACGAACAGGCCATATTGGCGGCTGTCGAGACGCCGGTGCTTGTCGTTCAACGGCACGTCGGTG
Source organism: Pseudomonas sp. MYb541 (assembly GCF_037479595.1). Taxonomy (NCBI): domain Bacteria; kingdom Pseudomonadati; phylum Pseudomonadota; class Gammaproteobacteria; order Pseudomonadales; family Pseudomonadaceae; genus Pseudomonas; species Pseudomonas sp. MYb541. Next base: position 3,565 of record NZ_JBBGYS010000053.1, read on the forward strand.
GGGGCGAAGGTCGGGGTGTCGACGTTGATGTTGGCGCTGCCGATGTATTCGTTGACCGACTTGCGCTTGTCGACCACTCGGCGAAATGCGCTGGTGCCAACGGTCAGTTCATGGCCCAGGCTACCGGTGTCGAACAGCCCAGTCATGGCCGCCTGCACTTCGTCGTCACGGCGGGTGTCGTCGGGGCTGCGGTAGTCGTAGATGTCGTAGTCGCCGGTGGGGCTGAAGAAAGCAGTGCCGCAATCGGTCACATAGAAACAGCCATAGGCAAACGAGCTGTAATCATCGATCACCACCTTGCTGCGCGCGGCGCTGACACTGCCTTTCCACTGATCGCTGAAGCGGTACTCGAACTTACCGTTGAGGTTCAGTGAGTCAATGCCCACTTGCTTCGACCCACTCTGGTGGCCCAGCAGTTTTTTCGGTGAAGCATCGTGGGGTACTTCGGTGCCGCCGAGCAATTGGTAGCCCGGCACCGAACGCTGTTGCTTGTCCTGGTATTCCGCATCCAACTGCAATACCGCATCGGGGCTGATGTTCCAGTCGAACGCCAGGGACACAAAGTCGCGCTGGCCATTGGCGTGTTCCACATAGGAGTTGAGGTCTTCATGGGCCACGTTGGCGCGCAGGCCGAATTGCTGCTCGCTGCCAAACCAGCCGCCCACGTCGGTGGCGATGTAGCCGCTGCCGCGATCGTCGGTGGAGACGGTCACCGAGCGCACGTCTTCCGGGCGCTTGGTCACGTAGTTGATCACGCCGCTTGGTTCGGAAATCCCGCTTTGCAGGCCGGCCAGGCCCTTGAGCACTTCGACCTGCTGTTTGTTTTCTAGGGCAACGTTCTGCTCGCCCGTGATGGTGCGCCCGTTGATCTTGTAGCTGCTCGCGGCGTTCAGCGAGAAGCCGCGCACCACAAAGTTCTCGTAGTAGCCGATGGGCGCATAGCTGTCGCCTACCGAGGCGTCGTTGCGCAGTACTTCACTGAGCAGGCGCGCCTGCTGGTCCTTGATCAGCGCAGCGTTGATCACCGTGATCGACGCCGGAGTGTCCAGCAGCGGCGCGTCATCGAAGCCGGCCACCGAGGCGGTTTCACTGCGATAGCCGGACTCTTCCTGGCCCTGGACGTTCACCGCTGGCAGTTCGATTTCAGCCGCCAGGCTGCTGCCGATGCCGCCGCTGAGCAGCAGGCCGAGGGCGAAACGTGAGGAAACGACGGGACGAGAACGCAAAACCATGGGGCAGGGCCTTAAAGCGCGGGCGGGGGGCGCATAAGCTAGGCATAAGCGTGGTCTTTTACAAGTCTGCTGCTACGAGGGCGTAGTGCGCTTCAGGGTTTCGCTCGGCAGTTCCTTGAACAACGCCCGGTAACTGTTGGAAAACCGCCCCAGGTGCCAGAACGACCAATTCATCGCCACCTCGGCCACAGTAGAGTCCGGTGAACCCAGCAACTCACGCCGCGCCCCGTTCAAGCGGCGCAACCTCAGCCATTGCGCCGGGCTCATTCCGGTGTAGGTCTTGAAGCCCTGTTGCAACTGACGCAACGGCACGCCGGCAATGTGCGCCAGTTCCAGCAGGTTGACGGTCTCATCCGGTGCATCCGCCGCCCATTCGCCGATGCGCGCCATCAACCGGCGTTCTTCGCTGCGTCGCTGCAACGAGTGGCGGTCCAGGCACACGCAGGCGTTGTCGAGGATGAACAGGCAATCGTCCAGTAACTGTTGGGTGAGGGCGTCACGGCTGGCGGGGTCGATTTCGGCGGACAAGCGGGTGAGGGTGCCACTCAGCCAGCGGCTGAACAGCCCATTCTGCTGGCAGGTCAACGGTGCCATGAACAGGCCTTCGAGCTTGGCCACATCCAGCCCATGGCGCTGCACGAATTGCGGCCCGAACACCACCGCCACTTCACGGTAGTTTTCCGGGGTGATCCAGGTGTTGTGGCTTTCGCCGTTGAGCATATACAGCGCGTTATCACTGCCGTCGAAACAGAACGCCAACGAGCCCGGCGGCGCGTTGAAATGCTGTTCCACGCGGGTGTTCATGCACTCTTCGTACACCTGCACACCCTGCAAATCCAGATAGCGGATTCGCCCGGCAAAATGTCCTGGGGACATCTGCTGGTACTGCTGCACCCAACCGGGTGTCGCATTGCATTGAGCGGCCACATCACCGGTGGTGAAGGCCTGTACGCGCAAAGCTGTTGCCTGTGTCATGAGTAACCTGGGCGCACTCTATTGGTGCGTTGTGGTTCGTGCAAAGTGGATAGATGCCGCAGGGGCGGCGCATCAAGATAGACCTCAATGCGCCAGGAGTACAAGCCGGCGCATGCACCCAACCCATGACGAGGTCCTTATGAACGCCCCCTTCGATCAGCTGTCCGCCTGGCTGAAAGAACACAAGATTACCGAAGTCGAATGCGTGATCAGTGATTTGACTGGCATCGCACGCGGCAAGATTGCGCCCACCAACAAGTTCCTGCATGAGCGAGGCATGCGCCTGCCGGAAAGTGTGCTGCTGCAAACGGTAACCGGGGACTTTGTCGACGACGAGATCTACTACGACCTGCTCGACCCGGCCGATATCGACATGGTCTGCCGCCCGGTGTCCAATGCCACGTATGTGGTGCCGTGGGCGATTGAGCCCACTGCGATTGTGATCCATGACACCTTCGACAAGCAGGGCAACCCCATCGAACTGTCGCCGCGCAACGTGCTGAAGAAGGTCCTGCAGCTCTACACCGATCAGGGCTGGCAGCCGATCGTCGCGCCGGAAATGGAGTTCTACCTGACCCAGCGTTGCGAAGACCCGGACCTGCCGCTGAAAACCCCGATAGGCCGCTCCGGCCGCGCCGAAACCGGGCGTCAGTCGTTTTCCATCGATGCCGCCAACGAATTCGACCCGCTGTTCGAAGACGTCTACGACTGGTGCGAAGCCCAGGGCCTGGACCTCGACACGCTGATCCACGAAGACGGCCCGGCGCAGATGGAAATCAACTTCCGCCACGGCGATGCCCTCGACCTGGCCGACCAGATCACCGTGTTCAAGCGCACCCTGCGCGAGGCCGCGCTCAAGCACAACGTAGCCGCGACCTTTATGGCCAAACCGGTGGCTGACGAGCCGGGCAGCGCCATGCATCTGCATCAGAGCGTGGTCGACATCGCCACCGGCAAACCAGTGTTCGTCGACGCTGATGGCAATAAGAGCCAACTGTTCCTTCACCACATCGGCGGCTTGCAGAAGTACATCCCCAAGCTGCTGCCGATGTTCGCGCCCAACGTGAACTCGTTCCGCCGCTTCCTGCCGGACACTTCGGCGCCGGTCAACGTCGAGTGGGGCGAAGAAAACCGCACCGTCGGCCTGCGCGTGCCCACCTCCAGCCCCGACGCCATGCGTGTGGAAAACCGCTTGCCCGGCGCCGATGCCAATCCCTACCTGGCGATTGCCGCTAGTCTGCTGTGTGGCTACCTCGGGATGATCGAGCAGATCGAACCCAGTGTGCCGGTGGAAGGTCGCGCCTATGAACGCCGCAACCTGCGCCTGCCGTTCACCCTCGAAGATGCGCTCGCGCGCATGGAGGATTGCGACACGGTCAAGCAGTACCTGGGCGACAAGTTCGTGCGGGGCTACGTGGCGGTCAAACGTGCCGAACACGAGAATTTCAAGCGGGTGATCAGTTCCTGGGAGCGTGAGTTCCTGCTGTTGAGCGTCTAAAAAACCAAAAAAGGGGTGTCGATATGCGTCTTGTGAAACAGCTTCTCCCGCTGGCCCTGGTGGCCGCGTTCAGCAGCGCCAGCCAGGCGGCGCCGACGGTCAGCGTCTATAACTGGACCGACTATATCGGGGAGACGACCTTGGCCGACTTCCAGGCCAAGACCGGGATCAAGCCGATCTACGACGTGTTCGACTCCAATGAAACCCTGGAGGGCAAGTTGCTCGCCGGGCGCACCGGCTACGACGTGGTGGTGCCGTCCAACCACTTCCTGGCGCGCCAGGTAAAGGCCGGTGCGTTCCTCAAGCTCGACCGCGCGCAACTGCCCAACTTCAAGAACCTCGACCCCAAGTTGCTCAAGCTGTTGGAAAAGAATGACCCCGGCAACGCGCACTCGGTGCCGTACCTGTGGGGCACCAATGGCATTGGCTATAACGTCGACAAGGTCAAGCAGGTGCTGGGCATCGACCATATCGATTCATGGGCGGTGCTGTTCGAGCCCGAGAACATCAAGAAACTCAACCAATGCGGCGTGGCCTTCCTCGATTCGGCGGACGAGCTGTTCCCGGCGATCCTCAACTACATGGGCAAGGACCCGCGCAGCGAGAATCCCGAGGACTACAAACAGGCCGAGGCCAAGCTGCTGACGCTGCGGCCGTATATCACGTACTTCCATTCCTCCAAGTACATCTCGGATTTGGCCAACGGTGATATCTGCGTGGCCTTCGGTTATTCCGGCGACGTGTTCCAGGCTGCCAATCGCGCCAAGGAAGCCAAGAATGGGGTGAACATTGCTTATTCGATTCCCAAGGAAGGCTCCAACTTGTGGTTCGACCTGCTGGCGATTCCCGCCGACGCGAGCAACCCGAAAGAAGCCCACGCCTTCATTAACTATCTGCTCGACCCTGAAGTGATCGCCAAGGTCAGCGCCTCGGTGGGGTATGCCAACGCCAACCCGGCCGCCAAGGCCTTCATGGACCCGGAACTGGTGAACAACCCCGAGGTGTACCCGCCGCAGGAAGTCCTCGACAAACTCTACATTTCCACCACGCCGACCCCGGCGACCATGCGCCTGATGACCCGGGCCTGGAGCAAAGTGAAGACCAACAAATGATGCAGTCGACTGACCACGCCCGGTCCTACTACCGGGCCACGGCCAACGCCCTGACGGAGCGCCCCGCATTGGGCAGCGACCTGACCGCCGATGTGTGCGTGATCGGCGGCGGGTTCACTGGCGTGAATACCGCCATCGAACTGGCCCAGCGCGGGCTTTCGGTGATCCTGCTGGAAGCCCGGCGCATCGGCTGGGGCGCCAGCGGGCGCAACGGCGGGCAGTTGATTCGCGGTATCGGCCATGACGTGTCGGGCTTCGCCAAGTACGTGGGCGAGGAGGGCGTGCGCTACCTGGAGCGCGCCGGGATTGACTCGGTGGCGTTGGTGGGCGAGCGTATTCGCGAGCACAACATCGACTGCGACTTGCGCTGGGGCTTTTGCGAGTTGGCCAATACGCCGACGCAGTTCGCGGCGTTCAAAGGTGAGCAGGAGCACTTGGCGGCGATGGGGTATGCCCACGAAACGCGCCTGGTGGGTCCGCAGGATATGCAGCAAGTGGTGGGCTCGTCGGTGTATGCCGGCGGCCTGGTGGACATGGGTTCCGGGCACCTTCACCCGTTGAATCTGGTGCTGGGTGAAGCGCAGTTGGCCGAGTCTCTCGGAGTGCGGATATTCGAGCACACTGAGGTGCTTGAACTGATCCACGGCGACACGGTGCAAGTGCGCTGCTCAGGCGGCACGGTACGCGCCGACCACCTGGTGCTGGCCTGCAATGCCCATCTGGAGGAACTGGAACCGCGCCTGAGCGGCAAGGTGCTCCCGGCGGGCAGCTACATCATCGCCACCGAGCCGTTGTCGGAAGAAATGACCCACCAGTTGATCCCGCAGAACCTGGCGTTGTGCGACCAGAAAGTCGGCCTGGATTATTACCGATTGTCCGCTGACCGCCGCCTGCTATTCGGCGGCGCCTGCCATTACTCCGGCCGCGATCCGGTGGACATCGCCGCCTATATGCAACCGAAAATGCTCAAGGTGTTCCCGCAACTGGCCCATACCGCCATTGAGTTTCAGTGGGGCGGCAAGATCGGCATTACCGCCAACCGCTTCCCGCAGGTGGGGCGCCTGAAGCAGTACCCGAATGTGTTTTATGCCCAGGGCTATTCCGGGCATGGGTTGAACGTGACGCACTGGTGTGCAAAGTTGCTGGCCGAAGGTATCCACGCCGGCCACAGCACGGGCCTGGATATTTTCAGCCAAGTGCCACACATGACCTTCCCTGGCGGGAAAGCGCTGCGCTCGCCGCTGCTGGCGTTGGGGATGTTGTGGTACCGGCTGCGAGAGCTGATCTAACCGACACCACCATTTCAAACGGCGTCAGGCCTCGGGTTCGGTGAGTACCTTGCGGAAGGTTTCCACCAGTGGCCGCAGGTTGATCCGATGCCACGCTGCCCACAATGGTGTGGTGTAGCTCAGCCATGGCAGCTCCCGCAACACCACGCCGGGCGGGGCATTGCGGCTCAGGCCTTTTTGTACCATCGCCACGCCCAACCCCGAAGCCACCAAGCCCAACGCGGTAAACGGTTCACCGGCTTCCATGGGGATCTGCGGGGTGAAGCCGGCGCGAATGCAGGCAGCAACAAAGTCGTCAGCTGGATGCGCGCCGGGTTTGCGCTGCACGCCGATCCACTCCTGGTCGGCCAGGTGTTCGGGCAACAGCTCACTCATGTGTACCAAGGGATGATGCTCGGGCAGGGCCAGCAGCATCGGGTCATCCAGCACTTGCCGCGCGATCAGGTCCGGGTCATCGGCGGCCGGTGGTTCGTTCACCAGCGCGATATCCAGGCTGCGTTGGCGCAGACCTTCCAGCTGTTCGAGAGACGGCAGGTTATACAGCTTGATATGCACGGTGGGGCGGTCGTCGCGCAGCACGCGCAGGGCATTGGGTAACACACCGGCATGCATGGCGTTTTCGATATAGCCGATGCACAGCCCACCTTCTTCGCCACGGCCCAGGCGCTTGCCCAGGGATTCCAGGCGATTGGCGTGGGTCAGCAGCGCTTTGGTTTCAGCCAGGAAGGTCTGGCCGTCACGGGTCAGGCGGATGCGTTGCTGGCTGCGTTCGAACAAGGTCAGGCCCAAACGCTCTTCCAGCTGAGCTATCTGCCGGCTCAGCGGCGACTGCGAGATGTGCAGGCGTTCGGCTGCACGGCCGACGTGTTCTTCTTCGGCGACCACTTCGAAGTAGCGCAGTTGGCGGAGATCGATCATGTTAGACCTACGAGGACTCAAGTTGGTCGCAGTATGTCTTGGACGGTCCGATCTCTGCAATCTAGGATCTGCTCAACGGTCACAGCGACCCCTGAACCCATTGAGGATCCACCATGAGCTTGAAAGATAAACTTCCCGGCCAACTCGGCTTCGGCACTGCACCGCTGGGCAACATGTTCCGCGCCATTCCTGAAAACGAGGCACAGGCCACTGTGGAGGCGGCCTGGAACGCAGGCGTGCGCTATTTCGACACGGCGCCGTTCTACGGCTCGGGCCTCTCGGAAATCCGCCTGGGCCAAGCCCTGTCGCAGTACAACCGTGACGACTTCGTGCTCAGCACCAAGGTCGGCCGGGTGATCCTCGACGAAGTCGAGGACAGCGCCCGTGACCTCGGCGAGAAAAGCGGCGTGTTCGAACACGGCCGCCCGAACAAGATGCTCAACGACTACAGCGCCGATGCCACCTTGCGCTCCATCGAAGACAGCCTGACCCGCCTGAACACCGATCGCCTGGATATCGTGTGGATTCACGACATCGCCCAGGACTTCTACGGCGACCAGTGGCTGGAGTACTTCAACCAGGCCCGTACCGGTGCGTTCAAAGTGCTGACTCGCTTGCGCGAAGAGGGCGTGATCAAGGCCTGGGGCCTGGGCGTGAACCGCGTCGAGCCGTGCGAATTGACCCTGGACCTGACGGAAGCGCAACCCGACGGCTTTTTGCTGGCCGGCCGCTACACTCTGCTGGACCACGATCGCGCCCTGCAACGCCTGATGGACGCGGCTTCTGCCCAGAACGTCGAGATCGTCGTCGGTGGCCCCTACAGCTCGGGCATCCTTGCCGGTGGCGAACACTTCGAATACCAGAAAGCCAGCCAGGCGATCATCAGCAAGGTCGAGCAGATCAAGGCGATTGCCCAGGCGTTCGGCGTCAGTGTGAAAGCCGCCGCGCTGCAATTCTCCCTGGCCCATCCGGCCGTGGCGGCGGTAATTCCCGGTGCCAGCCGTCCGGGCAGGATTGCCGAAGACGTCGCGGCGTTGTCAAAAAAGATTCCGGCAGCCTTCTGGCAGGCCCTGCGCGATGCCCGATTGATTTCGGATCGCGCACCACTGCCGCTTTAACTTCAGGAGTTTCAACCATGAAAATTGATGTAAGCGGCAAAGTAGCGATTGTCAGCGGCAGCACCGCCGGTATTGGCCTGGGCATCAGCCAGGCGCTGGCGCAGTCCGGCGCCACGGTGGTGGTGATCGGGCGTGACGCGGGCAAGGTGGATGACGCCTTGGCGAGCATCCGCCAGGCCGTTCCCGGCGCTGACCTGCGTGGTTTGGTGGCGGATCTCGGTACGGCCGAAGGTGCAGAAAAACTCTTCGCCGCCGAACCGCGTGCCGACATCCTGGTCAACAACCTGGGCATCTTCAACGACGTGGATTTCTTTGAGGCCCCGGACAGCGAGTGGACACGCTTCTATGAGGTCAATGTGATCTCCGGTGTACGCCTGGCGCGGCATTACACGCCGGGTATGGTCGAGCAGGGCTGGGGGCGGGTGATTTTCCTGTCGTCGGAGTCCGGCGTGGCGACCCCGGCGGACATGATCAACTACGGCGTGACCAAGAGCGCCAATCTGGCGGTGTCCCATGGTTTGGCCAAGCGCCTGGCGGGCACCGGTGTGACGGTAAACGCGGTGTTGCCTGGTCCGACCTTTACCGACGGCTTGGAGCAGATGCTCAAGGACGCCACCGCACAATCGGGGCGCAGTGCGCGGGACGAGGCGGATGTGTTTGTGCGTAACGCACGGCCGACCTCGATCATCCAGCGCGCGGCAAATGTGGATGAAGTCGCCAACCTGGTGGCGTACATTGCTTCACCCCTGTCATCTGCCACCACCGGTGCCGCGCTGCGGGTCGACGGTGGTGTGGTCGACAGCATGGCCATCTGAATTGTTTTTCATTTTCTGGAGTAATTAACGTGGCAACAGCGTCTTCTGTGATTGAAATCCCGGTTTCGGCCGATCAGGTCTGGCAATTGGTCGGCGGCTTCAACAGCCTGCCGGACTGGCTGCCGTTCATTGTCAAAAGCGAGCCAAGCGATGGCGGCCGCGTGCGTCACCTGCAAACCGCCGACGGTGGCGTGGTGGTGGAGCGGTTGCAGAACTTTGATAACGTTGGGCGCACCTACAGCTACACCATCGAGCAGTCACCGTTTCCGGTGAGTGCGTACCTGGCGACATTGCAGGTTGAGGCCTTGACCGAAACGTCGGCGAAAGTGACCTGGTCGGGTGTGTTCACGCCGGCGACGGGGACTACGGATGCGGCGGTGGAGGAATTGTTTGCCGGTGTCTACAGCGGTGGGCTTGAGGCTTTGCGCGCCAATTTCCCGGCCTGAAACTGAACCTGTGGTGATTGGGCGTTTGTGGTGAGCGGGCTTACCCCGCGCTGGGCTGCGCAGCAGCCCCAAAAATCTTGGGAGCGCTACGCACTCCAGCGCGAGCAAGCTCGCTCACCACAGCAAGCCCGCTCACCGAAGTAAATCTCGACAGCGCAAGCTATTCGGGCATGAGCTGCTGGCGGCATTCCAGGACTAATCTGGCACCGCCTTGTTCACTGGTACCCACTTCCAACTTGAACCCATGCAAGTTGATGATCGCCGCCACAATCGACAAGCCCAACCCGAACCCGCCTTGCTGGTCGCTTTCATCCACGCGATAGAAGCGCTGGAACACTGCGTCACGTTCCGCCGCGGGTATGCCGGGGCCGGAGTCGTGCACTTCAATGCGCGTGCTGCCGGCATCATTGACCCCGCGCAAGATCACTTCGCCGCCCGGTGGGGAGAACTTGATCGAGTTGCTCAACAGGTTGGCCAGGGCTTCGAACAGCAGGGCGCGGTCGCCGGTGATCCACGGCAGGGATTCCGGGGTTTCGAGGCGCAGTTGCAACTCGCCTTCTTCGGCCAGCGGCAGGTAGAAGTCGTGCAACTCGCGCAACAGCGGCAGCGGGTCCATGACCAAAAAGCCGGAGCGACGCTGGTGGTCTTCCAGTTCGGAGATACGCAACAGCCCGCGAAAGCGCGCCATCAGCGTATCGGTTTCGGCAATCGCGTCATCCAGTTTCACCGCGTAGTCCGACTCCGCCTCGGCCTCCTGCTTGATCCGGTACAACTGCGCGCGCAAGCGTGTCAGCGGGGTGCGCAGGTCGTGGGCGATGTTGTCGCACACGCCCTTGACCTCGTTCATCAGCTTCTCGATGCGATCCAGCATGGCGTTGACGATGGCCGCGAGCATGTCCAGTTCGTCGCGTCGGTTCGACAGCGGCAGGCGGTGGGTCAAGTCGCCGGCGACGATGGCTTCGGCGCTGGCCTGGATCCCGCGAATCCGCCGCAACGGGCGTCGACGCAATAAGTGCCAGCCGGCAACACCGGGGATAATCGTCAACGAAAGCGCCCACAGCAGGGCATGCCAGATGATCCGGGTCACGCCAAACAGCGAACCGTTGGCGCGCACCAGCACCAGCCAGCGGCCGTCTTCGGTGTGGGTGGCGACAGCGTCGCAGCTGTCCTTGGGCAACTTGGGGTCGTCGGAGTCGACGCAGTTGACCAGGGCGTGGATCTTGCCGTCCAGCGGCAGGTCCGGCGGCACCGCGCGGATCGGCCCACTGAGCGGGCGGAACTGCTCATCGAACAGGCCGTAGGCGTCCACGCCCTTCATGTCGAAGGTCATGCTGGTGGTCAGGGCTTCCACCAGTTCCTCGCCGTCGAAGCGCTGGAACAGGTGCTGGCGCTGCATCAGCGAATGGCGCGACAGGTCGCCCAGGTAACCCGACACCTCGTAATACAGCACCCCCATGAGGATGCAGCTCCAGGCCACGAACAACGAACTGTACAACGCCAGCAAGCGGCTGCTGGAAGAGCGCCAGCCTTTAGAGGGGTTCAGCAATGACATAACCGGAACCTCGTACCGTGCGGATCAGCGGCGTGAGGCCCGGTGGGTCGATCTTCTTGCGCAGACGGCCGATGTGCACGTCGATCAGGTTAGTGCCGGGGTCGAAGTGATAGCCCCAGACTTCTTCGAAGATCATCATCCGCGACAGGATCTGCCCGGTGTTGCGCATCAGGAATTCCAGCAACTTGTATTCGGTGGGCAGCAGGCTCAGGGGCTGATCGGCGCGACTGGCTTCGCGGCTGATCAGGTTCAGTTCCAGGTCGGCCACGCGCAGGGCGGTTTCGAACTCCTGGACCGTGCTTTTGCGCCGCAGCAGCACTTCGACGCGGGCGGCCATTTCATCCGAGGCGAACGGCTTGGTGAGGTAGTCATCCCCGCCGGCACGCAGGCCGCGCACACGCTCATCCACGTCGGAGAGGGCGCTGATCATCAGGATCGGCGTCGACACACCAATCGTGCGCAGCGTGGTGACGATGGCCAGGCCATCGAGTTCCGGCAGCATGCGGTCGAGGGTGATCAGGTCGTAATCGCCACTGACGGCGCGGACCAGGCCTTCACGGCCGTTGTCTACCCAATCTACATCCAGTCCATGGCTACTCAGCTCGGCGACGATCTCGCGGGCCGTTACGGCGTCATCCTCGATGGTCAAAATTCGGGTCATGGGATTACCTTTCACACTGGAAGACCGCAATCGCCGGCAAGCCGGCTCCTACAGATGTGCGGGCATTTTGCCAAGAAATGGCTGAACGCTTCCTAAATAAAACTTCATGTTGGCAAAACCGCCACATTGACCTCCGGGAATGCATAAAGCCCGCCTGCCACTGCCGTTTCTTGCAACTTGCATGGTCCTGGGAAGTTCAAGTTATTTAACCTGTTGAAATATATAGATATTTATTTTTGTGGCGACTGGCATGGTGCCTGCACTGTCCCTTTTGAGACTTGTAACACTATTTTTCTGCCTTGGAGCACAACAACAATGATCACATCTTCATCCACGCTGCAAGAGTCGAGCGCGCTCTCCGGGGTTTCCTGGGGGGCGATTTTTGCAGGGGCGGCCGCTGCGGCCGCATTGTCCCTGATCCTGGTGCTGCTGGGCTTCGGCCTGGGCTTTTCGGCGGTATCGCCGTGGGCCGACAGTGGCATCAGTGCCAAAGGGCTTGGCATTTCCACGATTGTCTGGCTGGCGTTTACCCAGATCGTCGCGTCCGGGCTGGGCGGTTATATCGCCGGCCGGTTGCGGGTGAAGTGGGCGAATATGCACGGCGACGAGGTGTACTTCCGCGACACCGCCCATGGTTTCCTGGCCTGGGCTGTGGCCACGCTGATTACTGCGGTACTGGTGGTCGGTTCGGTGAGCAGTGTCGTCAGCGGCGGCGTGAAAGCCGGTGCCAGCGTTGCAGCCGGCGCGGCCAGCGGCATCACCCAAGCCGCTGGCAGTGCTGCCAAGGGCGTCAACGGTGGCGACTTCGACTACTACGTCGACAGCCTGTTTCGCGACGACCGCCCGGCCGCCGTCAGCGATGACGCCGCCCACGGTGTGGTTGCCCGCATCTTCACCCGCACCCTGAGCAACGACGGTCAACTGGCCCCTGAAGACCGCGCCTACCTGGCCCAGTTGATCAGCCAGCGCACCAACCTCAGCCAGGCGGATGCCGAAGCGCGTATCGACAAAGTCTACGGCGACGCCCGCAAAGCGTTGGAAGACGCCAAGCTCAAAGCCAAACAAGCTGCTGATACCGCCGCCAAGGTCGCTGCCTACACGTCGCTGTGGACCTTTGTTGCCCTGTTGATCGGCGCGTTCTTCGCCAGCTTCGCAGCCACCTTTGGCGGTCGCCGTCGCGATGCCGTGGTGTATGTCGAAACCGAACACTTCGTACGTTAATTCAAGGAGAACATCATGCGCTCATTACTGCTTTGGTTCCTCGGTGTGCCTATTCCGGTGATCATCCTGATCGCGATCTTCATGCACTGATTGTTGCGTTACCCAAGCCGCGCCTGAGCAACAGGCGCGGCTTTTTGCTGCAAGGCCAGCCAGCTTGTCACCAGCAACACACTTGCCAGTGCCGTCATCATCACCAACGGTGCCGACGTGCCATCGGATAACAGCCCGGTCGCCCAACTGCTCACAGCCGTCAGGAACATCTGGGTGAAAAAGAACAGCCCGGATGCCGTTCCCGCGATTGCACCATAAGGCTGCAGCACCGACAGCTGACAGGCCGGAATCACCATCCCCACCGACACCATGATCAGCACCATCGGCAGGACGATCGCCAGCCATTCCCCCGGCAGCGCGACAGTCGCCAGCGCGAGAATCCCACTGCCCAGCACGTTCACGGCTATGCCGGCGACGATCAAACGGTCTGCCTCGAAGCGCCGCACCAGCCGACGAAACAGGTTCGCGCCCAGCATGTAGCCGCTGATGGTTGTTGCGAATACCAGTGCGTAAGCAGTCGCGGACAGATGAAACCCCCGTTGCAGCAACGCCGATGACTCGCTGATAAACGGAAAATAGGTGCTGTACACGCAACCGATCGCCACGGAGTAACGCAGGAAGTAGCGGTCACGCAGCAGTTGGCCGTAGATGCGCAACAGCCCACGCGGCGGGGCGGCGGCGACTTCCGGCGGGCGGGTTTCAGGTAAACGGCGATACACGACCAGGCACAGCACAGCTCCGATTACGCCCAGCAGCACGAACAGCCCGCGCCAGTGGATGAACGGCAGCATCAGGCTACCCAGTACCGGCGCGGCCATGGGCGAAATTGCCATGGCCATGGAGATCAGCCCAAGCAGGCGTGCTTGCTCGTTGCGGTCGAAGTAATCGCGCACGATCACACGGCCGATCACGGTGGTGCAACAGCCACCCAAGGCCTGGAACAGTCGGGCGATGATCAACACGGCGATGTTGTCCGCCAGGGCACAAGCTGCCGTGGCGAGGACATACAAAAACAACCCGGCCAGCAACACCGGACGACGACCAAAGCGGTCGGTGAGCGGCCCACTGACCAGCAGCGAAATCGCCGAGCCGAGGGCGTACAGCGTCAGGGTCAGTTGCAACTGGCTGTCGCTGGTCTGGAAGTAATCGGCCATGGCGGGCAGGGCCGGGAGGTGCATGTCCAAGGTCACGCGTGGCAAGGCGATGAGCACGGTCAGCAGCACCAGCCAGAACCCGGTGGAGAGGGCGCGTTGAGTCATGGGGCGTCTCGATGCAAAGAGTAGAGTCCTGACTCTAGCTGCGTTGTGGTTTAATCATTAGGACCACTTGTGTCTTGTTCGATAGGACCACTATGAGCCGAGGAAAAACCGCATCCGCCCTCGACCTGCCGCGTCCCGACACGCTGGACGCGGGCAAGCAGCAGGGCGCCTACGAAGCCTTGCGCGGTGCGATCCTGAACCGCCAACTGCCGGCGGGCAGCCGCTTGCCCTCCACGCGGAGCCTGGCCGAACGCTGGCGGGTCTCCCGTGGCACGCTGGAAGCCGTGTTCGACCGTCTGCACAGCGAAGGCTACGTGCAGCGGGTCGCCGGGTCCGGCACGCGGGTGTGCGCGGTGATCCCCGAGCAGTTCATCGCCGCGCCGTTGGCCAAGGACATACCCCGTCGGCCTGTGGAGTCTGATCTGCCGGACAGTGGTGTGCAGAGCCATGTGCCCTTTGTCGCACGGCGCCCGGATGCCAGCCTGTTCGATCTGAAGAGCTGGGCCCGCTGTATCACCCGTGGGCTGTTGTCAGTCGGGCCGGGCGTGTTGGAGGCGTCACACCCGGCCGGCCTGCCCGAGTTGCGCGCACAGATCGCCGACTACCTGCGCAGCTATCGCGGTCTGCATTGCGAAGCCGATGAGGTGATTGTCACCACCGGCATCCGCCACGCCCTGGACCTGATCGCGCGCAGCGTGCTCAAGGTCGGCGATAGGGCCTGTGTCGAGGATCCAGGCTACCTGCCGGCACGGCGCCTATTCACGCTGGCAGGCGCCAATGTGCAGGGCATCCCCGTCACCGCCGAGGGCCTCGATACTGCGCAACTTCCCGAGACAGCCCGCTTGGCCTACGTCACCCCGGCGCACCAGGCGCCGCTGGGCATGACGCTGTCGGTGTCCCGTCGCCTGGCGCTGCTGGACTGGGCAGCCCGCGCGAACGCCTGGGTGGTCGAAGACGATTACGACAGCGAGTACAACTACAACACCGCGCCACTGGCGGCGCTCAAGTCCCTGGATTCGGCAGACCGCGTGATCTACTGCGGCAGCTTCAACAAGAACCTGTTCCCCGGTTTGCGCGTGGGCTTCATGGTGGTGCCCAAGGCGTTGCGTCGCGGGCTGTTGCGCACCTTGCAACTCACCGGGCATTCGGTGGGGGCCACTGATCAATTGGGGTTGGTCGAGTTCTTGCGCAGTGGCGCCTTCGTGCGTCACTTGCGTGCCTCGCGCCAGGCGTACCAGGCCCGTCGCGATGCGTTGCTGGAATGCCTGGGCGGGCGCTGCGCGGTCAGTGGCCAGCAGGCAGGGTTGCATTTTGTGTTGTGGTTGCCGGCCGGTGTCGAAGAGGGCGATTTCTGCAACCATGCCGCCGAAGCCGGGTTGACGCTGCAGCCTCTGGGCAAGTTCTGTCACGGCGTGAGCTTGCCGCCGGCGGTGATCATCGGCTACACCGCGTTGACCCTGGCCCAGATCCGCTATCACGGCCGAGTTCTCACGCAATTGTTAATAGCGGCTTAACCCGCGCTTGGCTAGACTCGCGCCCCATGAGCCGCCTTTTGCGTTTAGCCCTGGTCTTGCTGTTGAGCCTCACGCTTCCCCTGACCGGGATGGCGGGTGTGCCGTCGAGCACCGAACCCTGCCCGATGAAGATGTCGGACATGCAGGTGATGACCGACATGAACCCTGACTGCTGCCAGGACGGCGTCGATCACGGCAAGGCCTGCAAACCCGGCCAGGAGTGCAAGACTGGCGGCTTGCTGCAACTCTCCTTGCCGGTGCTCAAGGCGCCGTTGAGCCTGGCGCATCCGCTGCTCGTCAGCACCTCTTCGGATTTCATCCCAGACCGCACGCCGTCCGGCGTCTGGCGCCCACCCCGTTCCTGATTCCTGTTGCACCTCAAGACGCATCCCCTGACCGGGATGGCTTTGCTGTGGGCCGCGTAATGCGGCGCGCAGCGCAACGGAACAGGAATTTTCAACATGAATCCCTTCTACATGCGCGCCCTGGTGGTGGGCGTGCTGGCGTGGCCGGCGTGGGCGAGTGCGCTGACCCTGGACGACGCCCTGCGCCTGGCGCAGAACAACGCACCGTCGCTCGCTGCTGAGTCGGCCAAGTTGCAAGCCGCGACCCAGGCGGCGATCCCGGCTGGCGAACTGCCAGATCCGAAGCTGGTGGTTGGCCTGCAGAACTTCCCCATCGGTGGGCCCAATCGCGGCACGTTGTATGGCGATGACATGACTGAACAAATGATCGGTATCCAACAGCAGGTGCCCAGCCGCGACAAGCGCAAGGCGCGTATCGAGCTGGCCGATGCCACGGTGGAGCGCACCGCGGCCGAAGGTCGGATCGAGCGCCTGAACGTGCGCCAGGCCACGGCCCAAGCCTGGATCCGTGCCTATGCGGTGGAACGCAAGGAGGCCTTGTTCAAGGACTTCTATCAGCAGAACCGCCTGCTGCAAGACAGCGTGCGTGCGCAATTGGCCGGTGGTCGCGGCCAGCCCTCGGATGCGGTGTTACCACGACAGGAAGCCGCCGAACTGGCCGGACGCGAAGATGAACTGGTCCAGCAACGCGCCCAGGCCCGCGCGGCGCTCAAGCGCTGGATCGGCCCAGCCGCCAATGAAGCACCCAGCGGCCAGTTGCCCAACTGGCCCATCGACGGGCGTTACAACCTGCATCAACACCCTGAACTGCAAGCTTTTGCGCCGCGCACCCGCGAGGCCGAAGCGCGGTTGCGCGAAGCCAAGGCGCAAAAGACTTCGGACTGGAGTTGGGAAGTGGACTACCAGCACCGTGGCCGTGAATACGGCGATATGGTCAGCCTGCAATTGAGTTTCGACCTGCCGATCTTCCCCGGTCGCCGGCAAAACCCTGGGATCGCCGCCAAGCAAGCCGAGCTGGATCAACTGGATGCCGAGCGCGAAGCGGTCACCCGCGAACACACCCAGCAACTGGATGATGACCTCGCGCAATACCAGCGTCTGGACCGCGCCGTGCAGCGCAGCCAGGACAGCCTGGTGCCCCTGGCCGAAGAGAAGGTCGCGCTGAGCTTGGCCGGTTATCGCGCTGGCAAGGGTGACTTGCTCAACCTGGTCGGCGCCCGACGTGAGCTGGTCGAAGCCCGTTTCAAACAGATCGATGCCCTCGAGCAACGTGCCCTGGTTGGCGCGCAGCTATATTTCGCCTACGGAGAAGCCTCCCATGATTAATCGACTCCTCGCGGTGGCGCTGTTGGGCGGTGGCCTGGGCGCCGGTTACTGGCTGGCGCAGGCACCAGCGCCCGTCGCGGCCATGGCCGACAAATCGGCGCTGTACTGGTATGACCCCATGTACCCGCAGCAGAAATTCGACAAACCCGGCAAGTCGCCTTTCATGGACATGCAATTGGTGCCGCGTTATGCCGAAGGCGCTGCAGACAGCGCCGCTGTGCAGATCGACCCCCGTGTGGCGCAGAACCTCGGTGTGCGCCTGGCAACGGTCACCCGTGGCGTGTTGGCGTCCACGCTGGAGCTCTCTGGCATCCTCGCCTTCAACGAGCGTGACGTCGCCGTGGTACAGGCGCGGGCGGGCGGCTTTGTCGAGCGCGTGTATGACCGCGCGCCAGGGGATGTACTCAAGGCTGGCGCGCCTCTGGCTGACCTGTTGGTACCCGAATGGGTGGCGGCCCAGGAAGAGTTCCTGGCCTTGCGCCGTAGCGCGGATGCGCGTCTGTTGGCGGCTGCGCGCCAGCGTTTGCGCCTTAGCGGTATGCCCGCCGGGTTGATCGCGCAGATGGAGCGAAGCGGCCGTGTGCAATCGGTATTGACCGTCGCCAGCCCCATCGGCGGCGTGGTGCAAACCCTCGACGTGCGCGAAGGCATGACGATGGCGGTGGGGCAGACCCTGGCGCGCATCAATGGCCTGGATCGCCTGTGGTTGCAGGTTGCTGTGCCGCAATCTCAAGGTGCGGCCCTGGCTGTGGGGCAGGCGGTGGAAAGCCGCTTTGTCGGGCTGCCGGGGCAAGTCGTCAAGGGCGCCGTCAGTGCCATTCTGCCGGCGATTGCCGGCGACAGCCGTACCGTGCAGGTTCGCGTTGAACTGCCCAATGCCGATGGCACCTTGCGCCCCGGCATGACGGCCCAAGTGCGTCTGGCGCAATCCTCCGCGCAATCCGTGTTGCAGGTGCCCAGCGAAGCGTTGATCCGTACCGGTAAACGCACGTTGGTGATGCTGGCCGAGGAGGGCGGGCATTACCGCCCGGTGGACGTCGAGGTCGGCGCTGAAAGCCAGGAGATGACGCTGATCCGCAGCGGTTTGCAGGAAGGCCAGCAGGTGGTCGCGTCCGGTCAATTCCTGCTGGATTCTGAAGCCAGTTTGCGCGGGATTATCCAACCATGATCGCCTTATTGATTCGTTGGTCAGTCGCCAACCGTTTTCTGGTATTGCTCGCGACGTTGTTTGTCACGGCTTGGGGCGTCTGGGCGGTGCAAAACACGCCGGTCGATGCACTGCCGGACCTCTCCGATGTGCAGGTGATCATCCGCACGCCGTATCCCGGCCAGGCGCCGCAGATCGTGGAAAACCAGGTCACCTACCCGATGACCACCACCATGCTTTCGTTGCCGGGCGCCAAGACCGTGCGCGGGTTTTCCTTTTTCGGCGACAGTTACGTCTATGTGCTGTTCGACGAAGGCACCGACCTCTATTGGGCGCGTTCGCGGGTGCTGGAATACCTCAGCCAGTTGCAGGCGCGCTTGCCCGCATCGGCCAAGCCAGCGCTGGGTCCGGACGCCACTGGCGTCGGCTGGATCTACCAGTACGCACTGGTGGACCGCAGCGGCCAGCATGACCTGGCGCAGTTGCGCGCCTTGCAGGATTGGTTCCTCAAGTTCGAACTCAAGACCCTGCCCAATGTGGCCGAAGTCGCGACCATCGGTGGCCAGGTCAAGCAGTACCAGGTGCAGCTCGATCCGCTGGCCCTGGCCAATCGCGGCATTACCCAGGCGCAGGTGGTGGAGGCCATCGGCAAAGCCAACCAGGAAACCGGCGGCTCGGTGCTGAACATGGGCGAGTCCGAGTACATGGTGCGGGCGTCCGGCTACCTCAAGTCGCTGCAGGATTTTCGCGGGATTCCCTTGCGGCTGGACGCGAATAATGTGCCCGTTACGCTTGGCGACGTGGCAACCATTCAGTTGGGCCCGGACCTGCGTCGGGGCGTCAGCGAGCTGGACGGCGAAGGCGAGGCGGTGGGCGGTGTAGTGATCCTGCGCAGTGGCAAGAATGCCCGTGAAGCCATCGCTGCGGTCAAGACCAAGCTGGAACAACTGAAAAGCAGCCTGCCACCCGGCGTGGAGATCGTCACCACCTACGACCGCAGCAAACTCATCGACCGCGCCGTGGACAACCTCAGCCACAAGCTGCTGGAAGAGTTCGTGGTGGTGGCGCTGGTCTGCGGGATTTTCCTATGGCACCTGCGTTCATCCCTGGTGGCGATCATCTCGCTGCCGGTGGGGGTGTTGATCGCGTTTATCGTCATGCGCTTCCAGGGCATCAACGCCAACATCATGTCCCTGGGCGGCATCGCGATTGCCATCGGCGCGATGGTCGATGCGGCGGTGGTGATGATCGAAAACGCCCACAAGAAAATCGAAGCCTGGCACCACGCCAATCCGGGTCGTGAACTCAAGGGCGAAGACCACTGGCAGGTCATGACCGACGCGGCGGTCGAGGTCGGCCCGGCGCTGTTTTTCTGCCTGTTGATCATCACCTTGTCGTTCATTCCGGTGTTCACCTTGCAGGCCCAGGAAGGTCGCTTGTTCGGCCCGCTGGCCTACACCAAGACCTACGCCATGGCGGCCGCCGCCGGTTTGTCGGTGACCTTGATCCCGGTGCTGATGGGCTACTGGATTCGTGGACGCATTCCGGATGAGCAGCGTAACCCGCTCAATCGCGGCCTGATCAAGCTCTACCAGCCTGCGCTGGAGGCGGTGCTGCGTCGGCCGCGCCTGACCCTGGTGGTAGCGTTGCTGGTGGTCGCCAGCGCGGTGTGGCCGATCTCGAAACTGGGCGGTGAATTTTTGCCGCTACTGGACGAAGGGGACTTGCTGTACATGCCTTCGGCACTGCCGGGGCTGTCGACGCAAACGGCGGGTGAGTTGCTGCAACGCACCGACCGGCTGATCAAGACCGTACCCGAAGTCGCACACGTGTTCGGCAAGGCCGGTCGCGCCGAAACCGCCACTGACCCGGCTCCGCTGGAAATGTTCGAGACCACTATCGAGTTCAAGCCCCGTGACCAATGGCGCCCCGGCATGACCCCGGACAAACTGGTGAAGGAACTCGACCGCGTGGTGCAGGTGCCGGGGCTGACCAATATCTGGATTCCGCCGATTCGCAACCGCATCGACATGCTTGCCACCGGCGTGAAAAGCCCGGTCGGCGTGAAGGTGGCCGGTACCAGCCTGATGCAGATCGACGCGGTGACCCAGGCGGTGGAAAAGGTCGCCAAGGGCGTGCCGGGCGTCAGTTCGGCCTTGGCCGAACGCTTGACCGGCGGGCGTTACATCGACGTGGATATCGACCGGGCAGCGGCCGCGCAATACGGACTGAACATCGCCGATGTGCAGTCGATTGTGTCGGGTGCCATCGGCGGGGAAACCATTGGCGAAACCGTGGAAGGCTTGGCGCGCTTCCCGATCAGCCTGCGCTATCCAAAGGAATGGCGCGACTCGGTGACGGCCTTGGCAAACTTGCCAATCTACACGCCGTCAGGCAGTCAAATCACCCTGGGCACGGTGGCCAAGGTCAAGGTGAGCGACGGTCCGCCGATGCTCAAGAGCGAAAACGCCCGGCCTTCCGGCTGGGTCTACATCGATGTGCGCGACCGCGACCTGGCATCGGTGGTGAAGGATCTGCGCGCGGCAATCAACCAGCAGGTGCATCTGCAACCGGGCATGAGCCTCAGCTATTCGGGGCAGTTCGAATTCCTGGAACGGGCCAATCAGCGCCTGAAACTGGTGGTGCCGGCGACTTTGCTGATCATCTTCGTGCTGCTGTACCTGACCTTCCGCCGGGCGGACGAAGCGCTGCTGATCCTGGCGACTTTGCCGTTCGCACTGACGGGCGGGGTGTGGTTGCTTTACTGGCTGGGCTTCAACTTGTCGGTGGCCACGGGCGTGGGGTTTATCGCGCTGGCCGGTGTGTCGGCGGAGTTCGGCGTGATCATGCTGCTGTACCTGAAAAACGCCTGGGCTGATCGCAAGGATGGGGATCTGCTGGCCGCCATCACCGAAGGCGCGGTGCTACGGGTACGGCCCAAGGCGATGACGGTGGCGGTGATCATCGCCGGCCTGCTGCCGATCCTGCTGGACGACGGCACCGGCAGCGAAGTGATGAGCCGCATCGCCGCGCCGATGATCGGCGGGATGCTCACGGCGCCGTTGTTGTCGCTGTTTGTGATTCCGGCGGCCTATCGGTTGATGCTCAGTCGTCGAAGCCGACCTGCTCATGAATCTCATCCACCTTCAACTCCAACCGGTACGCCACCGCAATAAACAACGCCTGGCACAGGCACAGGGTGGCGCTCAACGAGCGGAAGGCAAACGACGAGCCTTCATTCACCAACAGCACCGCGTTCGCCCGCTTGGCCAGGGGCGACAGGTTGCTGTCGGTGATGATCAGGGTCTTGGCCTGGTGGTGCTGGGCGATGCGCAGGCAGTGCTGGGTCTCTTTGCCGTAGGGCGTAAAGCTGATGGCGATCACCAGGTCATTGGCGCGCACGCTGCGCATCTGCTCGCGGTAGCTGCCGCCCAGGCCTGAGATCAGGTGGATGCGCTTGTTGGTGTGCTGCAGGTTGTAGACCAGGTAATCGGCCACCGCAAAAGAGCGGCGCACGCCGACTACGTAGATATTGTCGGCATTCACTACCAGGTCCACGGCTTTGTCGAACGCGACATCATCCAGCTCCAGCCCCAGGCGCTCGATACCGGACAAGGTCGCGTTGACGCATTCGCGCGCCAGGTCGCCGCCGCTGGCCTTCTGCGACTTGTTGGCGATCATGCTGCGGATGCGTTGCTGGTAGTTCTGCACCGGCGTGGTCTTGTGGGTGTAGGCCTCACGGAACAACGCCTGCATCTCACTGAAGCCACTGAACCCGAAGCGTTGCGAGAAGCGCACGATGGCCGACGGGTGCACCTCGCACTCGCGGGCGATGTCGCTGATGCGGTCGACCATGATCCGGTCGCTCTGTTGGCTCATGTAGCTGGCGATGCGCTTGAGCTGGCGCGGCAGGCTCTCGTATTCGTCGGTGATCAGCTGCAACAGGCGCTCGGCATTGATCGGAGGGCTGGCGATAGTGTCTTCCAGGGTGGTCTCGGGATCGGTGCGGGACATGGGAAATCCTTCTGGCGTTTTTGTCTGTTGCGCTGATGGGTGGCGCAAGTCTACAGGGTAGGCGCAAAAAAATACCCCGGCATCACGGCCGGCGTGGCCTGCTGAAACGATGCACTGTAGTGGGACTGGCTCTGTACAAGCTTAATGGAAAAAATATTCCAATGAAAAAATATCTGGAATAAATATTGATTGGCGTCGCCGGACGTTCTAGTCTGCTCCCACCAAGAGCGTTTGCCGTCGCCACGTCGGTACAACGCAGGCTGATAAAAATAACAGGAGCCAGCATGGGCCAGACTCGTTTTGCCAGTGGGCGTCAATTGGATCTGATTTGCCTCGGGCGCCTGGGCGTCGACCTTTATGCACAGCAAGTGGGTGCGCGGCTTGAGGACGTGTCCAGCTTCGCCAAGTACCTCGGCGGGTCCTCCGCCAACATCGCCTTCGGCACCGCCAGGCTGGGGCTCAAGTCGGCGATGTTGAGCCGGGTCGGCGACGACCACATGGGGCGCTTTCTGGTGGAGTCCCTGGCCCGCGAGGGCTGTGACGTCAGCGGCATCAAGGTCGACCCGGAACGCCTCACCGCACTGGTGTTGCTCGGCCTCAAGGACCGCGAAACCTTCCCCCTGGTGTTCTACCGCGAAAACTGCGCCGACATGGCCCTGCGCGCCGAAGACATCAGCGAAGCCTTTATTGCCTCCAGCAAGGCGCTGCTGATCACCGGCACGCATTTCTCCACCGACGGCGTGTACAAGGCCAGCATCCAGGCCCTGGACTACGCGGCCAAGCACGACGTCAAGCGCGTGCTGGATATCGACTACCGCCCGGTGCTGTGGGGCCTGGCGGGCAAGGCCGATGGCGAAACCCGCTTTGTCGCTGACCAGAATGTCAGCCAGCATGTGCAGAACATCCTGCCGCGCTTCGACCTGATCGTCGGCACCGAAGAAGAATTCCTCATCGCGGGCGGCAGTGAAGACTTGCTCGCCGCCCTGCGTAAGGTGCGCGAACTGACCCCGGCGACCCTGGTGGTCAAGCTCGGTCCGCAGGGTTGCACAGTCATCCACGGTGCCATTCCCCCGCGTCTGGAAGACGGCGCCATCTACCCCGGTGTGCGGGTTGAAGTGCTCAACGTATTGGGCGCCGGCGATGCGTTCATGTCGGGTTTCCTCAGCGGCTGGATCAACGACGCGAGTGACGAGCGTTGCAGCCAGTTGGCCAACGCCTGTGGCGGCCTGGTCGTCTCACGCCACGCCTGCGCACCGGCCATGCCGACGCCGGCGGAGCTGGAATACCTGTTCAACAGCCCGGTGCCGATTACCCGCCCGGACCAGGACGTGACCCTGCAACGCCTGCACCGCGTGACGGTGCCGCGCAAGGCCTGGAAGCAATTGTTCGTGTTTGCCTTCGATCACCGCTGGCAACTGGTGGATCTGGCGCAAAAAGGCGGCCAGGACCCGTCGCGCATCAGTGATGCCAAGCAACTGTTTATCCAGGCCATCGAACGCGTCGAGAAAAAACTCGCCGAGCAAGGGGTGGAAGCCGACGTCGGCCTGCTCGCCGACCAACGCTTCGGCCAGGACGCGCTCAACGCCGCCAGTGGTCGTGGCTGGTGGATCGCGCGCCCGGTAGAAGTGCAGAACTCACGGCCCCTGGCGTTCGAACATGGCCGTTCAGTGGGCAGCAACCTGATCGCCTGGCCCCAGGAACAGATCATCAAGTGCCTGGTGCAATTCCACCCGGATGACGAGCCGATGCTGCGCCTGGAGCAAGAGGCACAACTCAAGGCGGTATATGAGGCGTCGATTGTCAGCGGCCATGAACTGCTGCTGGAAGTCATCCCGCCCAAGGATCATCCGTCCACCTACCCGGATGTGCTCTACCGCAGCCTCAAGCGCCTGTACAACCTGGGTATCTACCCGGCGTGGTGGAAGATCGAGGCGCAGTCGGCCGAAGACTGGAAAAAGCTCGACGAACTGATCCAGGAGCGCGATCCGTACTGCCGTGGCGTGGTGTTGTTGGGCCTGAATGCGTCGGCGGAATTTCTTGCCGACGGCTTCCAGCAGGCCAGCCAGAGCACCACCTGCCGTGGCTTTGCCGTGGGCCGCACGATCTTCCAGGAACCGAGCCGCGCGTGGATGGCGGGGGAGATCGATGACGAGACCTTGATCCAACAAGTCCAGGCCACCTTCGAACAGCTGATCAATGCCTGGCGAAGTGCCCGAACCTGAACCCGTTTTCCAACTTGAAGTGCAATCAAATGTGGGAGCTGGCTTGCCTGCGATGCTGGCAACTCGGTCTATCAGGTACACCGAGTTGATGCCATCGCAGGCAAGCCAGCTCCCACATAAAGCAGATCTCATGCAACTTTGAAAAACAATAAAAGGTGCAGCCATGCCCGCAATCCGAATTGGCATCAACCCGATCTCCTGGAGCAACGACGACCTACCGGCCCTGGGCGGTGAAACCCCCTTGAGCACCGCCCTGAGCGAAGGCAAGGAAATCGGCTACGAAGGTTTTGAACTCAACGGCAAGTTCCCCAAGGACGCCAAGGGCGTCGGCGATGTTTTGCGCCCTTATGATTTGGCGCTGGTTTCCGGCTGGTACTCCAGCCGCCTGGCCCGGCGCTCGGTGGCTGAGGAGATCGAGGCCATCGCCGGGCATGTCGAGTTGCTCAAGCAGAATGGCGCCACGGTACTGGTCTACGGCGAGGTGGCCGATTCGATCCAGGGCTCGCGCATTCGCCTGATCGAACGTCCACGTTTCCACAGTGAACAGGCCTGGCAGGACTACGCCGACAAGCTCACTGAACTGGCGCGCTTTACCCTGTCCCAGGGCGTGCGCCTGGCGTATCACCACCACATGGGCGCTTATGTTGAATCCCCGGAAGACATCGACCAACTGATGCGCCGCACCGGTCCTGAAGTCGGCCTGCTGTTTGATTCGGGTCACTGCTACATGGGCGGCGGCGAACCTATCGAGGTGCTGCGCAAACACATCGACCGCATTTGCCACGTGCACTTCAAGGACGTGCGCAAACCGGTGGTGCAACTGGCGCGTAACCAGATGTGGAGCTTCCCCGACTGCATCGTCAACGGCACCTTCACCGTGCCTGGCGATGGCGATATCGACTTCGCCGAATTGCTCGACGTGCTGCTGGCTGCCCACTACGAGGGTTGGCTGGTGGTGGAAGCCGAGCAGGATCCGGCAGTAGCCCCCAGCTATATCTACGCGAAGAAAGGCTATGACACCTTGCGCGCGCTTCTCAACGAGAGGACTTGAGTGATGAGCTTGTTGGTCAAAAGCAGCAAACGCGGCCAGACCATGGTCGCCCTGGAAGCCGGGCGCCTGGAGTACGTGGGTTTTTCCGCCTACCGCCTGAGCCTGGGGGAAACCCTGCCGGTCAGCGCCGGTGATAAAGAGCTGTGCCTGGTGCTGCTCAGCGGCCGGGTGAACATCGAAGGTGAAGGCTTCAACTGGCAGAACCTGGGTGATCGCCAATCGGTGTTTGAAGACAAATCGCCGTTCGCCGCTTACTTGCCGCCGGGCACCGATGCCCAGGTCACGGCGTTGAGCGACGTGCAGATTGCCGTGTGCGCGGCGCCTGGCACCGAGGGCTACGAACCACGCCTGATCCGCCCCGAAAACTGCAAGCGCAGCGTACGTGGCAAGGGCGCCAACACTCGCTACGTGTGCGACATCCTGCCCGACAGCGAGCCGGCCCATTCGCTGCTGGTGGTGGAAGTGCGTACGCCGTCCGGGCATTCGTCGAGCTACCCGCCGCACAAGCACGATACCGACGACCTGCCGCACCAGAGCTTCCTGGAAGAAACCTACTACCACCAGATCAACCCGCCCCAGGGCTTCGTGTTCCAGCGCGTCTATACCGACGACCGCAGCATCGACCAGGCCATGGCCGTGGAAAACAGCGACCTGGTGGTGGTGCCCAAGGGTTATCACCCAGTCAGCGTGCCCTATGGCTACGAATCCTATTACCTGAACGTGATGGCCGGCCCCAAGCGTGCCTGGCATTTCCACAACGACCCGCAGCACAGCTGGCTGCTGGACCTTTAATCAGCGGTTTGGACGGAGAACAACAACAATGAAGTCGCCTCTACGTTTCGCCCTTAACCGCATGGTTGCCCCCAATCTTTCCCTGCCGGATTTCATCCAACTGGCCGCAACGCTCAAGTGCGATGCGATCGAGATTCGCAACGACCTGGCCGACAAGCAGATCGAATTCGGCACCCCGGCCAGCCGCGTGCGTGAACTGTGCGCGGTGCAGGGCATTACCGTGCTGTCGATCAACGCGCTGTACCCTTTTGATGTGTGGAACGACGAGCGTCGGGCCCAGGCGATCACACTGGCGACCTACGCCCGTGAATGCGGCGCCCAGGGCCTGGTGATGTGCCCGCTCAATGAGCCGGGCGACACGCGCAATGAAGCCCAGCGTGCCGCCGGTTTGCGCACGGCCTTGAGCGAGTTGGCGCCGATCCTACGCGACTACGGGATTCTCGGCTTTATCGAGCCCCTGGGTTTTGAAGAGTGTGCCCTGCGGCGCAAGCGCGTGGCGGTGGAGGCGATCAAGTCCATCGGCGGCCTGGATGTGTTCCGCCTGGTGCACGACACCTTCCATCATCACCTGGCCAGCGAACATGAGTTCTTCCCGGAGTTGACCGGGCTGGTGCATATCTCCGGCGTGGAAGATAGCGAGGCGCCGCTCAGTTCGATTCGCGACGGCCACCGCGTGCTGGTGGGCGAGGGCGACATCCTGGGTAACGCCGCACAGATCGACACCTTGCTCAGCACCGGCTACAGCGGCTACCTGTCATTCGAACCGTTTGCCGAGAGCGTGCATGCATTGGCGGATATCCAGCAGGCGTTGGGGGCAAGCATCGCCCATCTGCAGAAACGATAAGGGGCGCGAGATGACCACAACAAGACTGACCATGGCCCAGGCCCTGGTGAAGTTCCTGGACAACCAATACATTGAAGTCGACGGCGTACAGAGCAAGTTCGTCGCCGGGGTGTTCACGATTTTCGGCCACGGCAATGTGCTGGGCCTGGGCCAGGCCCTGGAACAGGATGCCGGCGACCTGGTGGTGCACCAGGGCCGCAACGAGCAGGGCATGGCCCACGCCGCCATCGGTTTCGCCAAGCAGCACCTGCGCCGCAAGATCTACGCGTGTACGGCCTCCGTCGGCCCTGGCGCCGCCAATATGCTGACCGCCGCCGCGACCGCCACGGCCAACCGTATCCCGTTGTTGCTGTTGCCCGGCGATGTGTACGCCAGCCGCCAGCCTGACCCGGTGCTGCAACAGATCGAGCAGTTCCACGACTTGAGCATCAGCACCAACGATGCCTTCCGCTCGATCAGCAAATACTGGGACCGCATCAACCGCCCCGAGCAGTTGATGACCGCCGCCATCCACGCCATGCGCGTGCTTACCGACCCGGCCGAGACCGGCGCGGTGACGCTGGCATTGCCCCAGGACGTGCAGGCCGAGGCCTGGGATTATCCGGATTATTTCCTGCAGAAACGCGTGCACCGCATCGACCGTCGCCCGGCGACCGCCGCGATGATCAGTGATGCATTGGCGGCGTTCCGCGGCAAGCGCAAGCCGCTGATCATCTGCGGTGGTGGGGTGAAGTACTCCGGCGCCAACGCCGCGCTGCAAGCCTTTGCCGAACGGTTTGATATTCCCTTCGCGGAAACCCAGGCGGGCAAGAGCGCCGTGGTTTCCAGCCATCCGCTGAACGTCGGCGGGATCGGTGAAACCGGCTGCCTGGCGGCGAATCTGCTGGCGCCCGAAGCGGACCTGATCATTGGTATCGGCACGCGCTACACCGACTTCACCACCTCGTCCAAATCGCTGTTCAAGCACGCAGACGTGAAGTTTCTCAACCTCAATATCAGCCCCTGCGACGCCCTGAAACTGGATGGTGTGCAGGTGTTGGCCGACGCGCAGATCGCCTTGGAGACACTGGCGGATGCCCTCGGCGATTACCGTTCCGGTTGGGGCGAGCAGATCAGCGAGGCCAAGGCGCAGTTGGAGGCCGAAGTGGACCGTGTGCATCAGGTCGAATATGCCGGCGACGGTTTTGTGCCTGAGGTCGACGACCACCTGGACCGCGCGGTGCTGCGTGAATTTATCGAGCTGACCGGCTCGTGCCTGACCCAAAGCCGCGTGCTGGGTGTATTGAATGAAACCCTGGCCGACGACGCCATCATCGTCGCCGCCGCCGGCAGCCTGCCCGGTGACCTGCAGCGAGCCTGGCGCAGCAAGGGCGTGAACACCTACCACGTCGAGTACGGCTATTCGTGCATGGGCTACGAGATCAACGCCGCCCTCGGCGTGAAACTCGCCGAACCGAGCAAAGAGGTCTACGCCCTGGTGGGTGACGGCTCCTACATGATGCTGCACTCGGAGCTGGCTACCTCGATCCAGGAGCGCCGCAAGATCAACGTGGTGCTGCTCGATAACATGGCCTTCGGCTGCATCAACAACCTGCAGATCGGCAACGGCATGGACAGCTTCGGCACCGAGTTCCGCTTCCGCAACCCTGAGAGCGGCAAGCTCGACGGCGGCCTGGTGCCGGTGGACTTTGCCATGAGCGCAG
Organism: Pseudomonas sp. MYb541; assembly: GCF_037479595.1. Taxonomy (NCBI): domain Bacteria; kingdom Pseudomonadati; phylum Pseudomonadota; class Gammaproteobacteria; order Pseudomonadales; family Pseudomonadaceae; genus Pseudomonas; species Pseudomonas sp. MYb541. Next base: position 32,690 of record NZ_JBBGYS010000053.1, read on the forward strand.
CGGCCTATGGCTGCAAGACCTACAAGGTCAGCAGCGTGGAACAGCTGCAAGCCGCGCTGGCCGATGCGCGTACGCAGACGGTGTCCACGCTGATCGATATCAAGGTGCTGCCCAAGACCATGATCCACGGCTACCTGTCGTGGTGGCGAGTGGGCGTGGCGCAGGTCTCCACCAGCGAACGCACGAATGCCGCCGCGAAAAAACTCAACGAACACCTGGCGAAGGCCCGGCAGTACTAATAACAAGAGGAGTGTTGTATGTCTTTGAAGCTTGGAGTGATTGGTACGGGCGCCATTGGCCGGGACCATATTCGTCGTTGCAGCCAGACCCTGCTCAACAGCCAGGTCGTCGCCGTGACCGACATCAACCTTGAACAGGCCGCCAAGGTGGTGGCGGACTTGAAGCTGGACGCCGAGGTGTACCCCGACGGCCATGCGTTGATCAACTCGCCGCAGGTGCAAGCGATCCTGGTCACCTCCTGGGGCCCGAGCCACGAAGAGTTCGTGCTCGCCGCCATCGCCGCCGGCAAACCGGTGTTCTGCGAGAAACCCCTGGCGGTCACTGCCGAGGGCTGCCGCAAGATCGTCGATGCCGAGGTGGCCTACGGCAAGCGCCTGGTGCAGGTCGGTTTCATGCGCCCCTACGACGAAGGCTATCGCGCCCTCAAAGCCGTGATCGACAGCGGCCAGATCGGCGAGCCGCTGATGCTGCACTGCGCGCACCGCAACCCGACGGTGGGCGAGAACTACAAGACCGACATGGCGATCACCGACACCCTGATCCACGAGCTGGATGTGTTGCGCTGGCTGCTCAACGACGACTATGTGTCGGTGCAAGTGGTGTTCCCGCGCAAATCCAGCAAGGCGTTGGCCCACCTGCGCGACCCGCAGATCGTGCTGCTGGAAACCGCCAAGGGCACGCGCATCGATGTGGAAGTGTTTGTGAACTGCCAGTACGGCTATGACATCCAGTGCGAAGTGGTGGGGGAGACCGGCATCGCCAAGCTGCCGGAGCCGTCCCAGGTGCAACTGCGCAGTGAAGCGAAGCTGTCCAACGCGATTTTGATGGATTGGAAGGACCGTTTTATCGGCGCCTATGACGTGGAGTTGCAGGCGTTCATCGACAGCGTGCGCGCCGGCCAGGTCGGCGGGCCTTCGGCGTGGGATGGCTTTGCGGCGGCAGTGGCGGCGGATGCGTGCATCGAGGCGCAGAACAGTGAGCAGATTGTGAAGGTGAGCCTGCCGGATCGCCCGCACTTCTACGGCTGATTCACTGGAGAAACCCGGTCAAAAACTGTGGGAGCTGGCTTGCCTGCGATGGCGGTTCATCAGTGTCAGATTCATTGCCTGACACACTGCTATCGCAGGCAAGCCAGCTCCCACAGTTGAATTGGGTTTCCAGTTTAAATTAGGAGTGTATGTATGAGAATTGGACTGGTTGGCTATGGCCACGGAGGGCGCTTCTTTCATGCGCCGCTGATTGCAACACTGCCCGGCGCCACGTTTGTTGGCGTCGTTACTCGCTCACCTGAACGCCGCCAGCAGTTGGCGACTGACCATCCCGGCCTCAAGGCTTTCGATTCCATCGGCCAGATCGTCGAGGCCGGTGTCGACGCGCTGGTCATCTCCACCACCCTCAAAGGCCGCCCGGCCCTGGTGCTGGAAGCCATCGAACACGGTGTCACCGTGGTCAGTGACAAGCCCTTTGCCGCTAACGCCGAACAGGCCCAGGCGCTGATCACCGCCGCCGAGCGCCAGGGCACGCTGCTCAGCGTGTACCAGAACCGGCGTTGGGATTCGGACTACCTGACCCTGCGCAAGCTCATCGACGCTGGCGCCCTGGGCAAGATCACCCGCTTTGAGTCTCGCGTGGAACGCTATAGCCCGCACGCCGTGGGCAACGCCAGCGGTGGTGGCTGGCTGCGCGACCTGGGCAGCCATTTGGTCGACCAGGCGTTGCAACTGTTCGGCCCGGTAGATCGAGTGTTCGCCCAACTGCACTACACCGCCGAACATCCCACGGTGGATCACGGCTTCTTTGTCTCCCTGACCCATGCCAACGGCGTGATCTCCCATCTGTGGGGCAACGCCTTGCAAAACAGCCAGGCACCACGTTTTCGCGTCAGTGGCAGCGCAGGTTGCTACACCGTCGAAGGCCTGGACGGTCAGGAAGAGGCGTTAATGGCCGGCAAGTCGCCGAAAACCGAAGGCGAGCACTGGGGCGCCGAAGAGCATCGACGCTGGGGCTGGTTTGAACAAGGATCGGAGCGTGAGCGAGTACCCTCGGAGAAGGGCTGCTGGACGCAGTTCTATCGGCAGTTGCAACTGGCCGTGCAAGGGCAGGGACCGTTGCCAGTGGACGCCTATGACGCCTTGGAAACCACCCGTATATTGGACGCCGCACGCCTCAGCGCCGAGCGTCAGCAGGTGGTTTCAACAAAAATAGAATAAAATTCTAAAACATGTTGATATGGAAATTATTTTCCAATAAAGTCTTTTCCAGGTTGCATAAAGTACGTTCGGGCTCGACCCGCGCGACTCAACAAAAACAAGATCAAAAACAACCAGGTACCGTCAGATGAAAATCTTCAACGCTGTACTGCGAGTTTTACGCCCCACTCTTGCGCCACGCGGTCTGCCCCGCGCCCGGCCGTTCTACTTCTCCTTCCTTAATGTGCTGTGCGTCGAAAACAAAGGCGCGCTGGTGTGCTGCATTCCAGGCGCACCGGTCGTCCGGCTGCCTGCCGAGCTCTGATAAACGCAACGTCCAAAAAACCAACAAGAAAGTGGAGACAGACCGTTCATGAAGACCCCGATCCGTTTTACCGCGCTGGCCCTGTCCATGCTGCTCGCCAGCGGTGTTGCCTCGGCTGCTGACCTCAAGATAGGCGTGAGCATGTCCGCCTTCGATGACACCTTCCTGACCTACCTGCGCGAAGACATGGATAAGCAAACCAAGTCCTATCCCAAGGGGGATGGCGTGCAATTGCAGTTCGAAGACGCCCGTGCCGACGTGGTCAAGCAACTGAGCCAGGTCGAGAACTTTATCAGCCAGAAAGTCGACGCGATCATCGTCAACCCGGTGGACACCGCGTCGACGGCCAACATCATCAAGGCCGCCACCGCAGCGAAAATCCCGCTGGTGTTCGTCAACCGTCGTCCTGACAGCGCGACATTGGCCCCAGGCGTCGCGGCGGTGACGTCCGACGACGTCGAGGCCGGCAAGCTGCAGATGCAGTACATCGCCGAAAAGCTTGGCGGCAAAGGCAACATCGTGATCCTGCTGGGTGACCTGGCAAACAACTCCACCACCAACCGTACCAAGGGTGTGAAGGAAGTCCTGACTAAGTACCCAGGCATCAAGATCGAGCAGGAACAGACCGGTATCTGGCTACGTGACAAGGGCATGACCCTGGTCAACGACTGGCTGACTCAGGGCCGCGAGTTCAACGCGGTGTTGGCCAACAACGATGAAATGGCCATCGGCGCGTCCATGGCCCTCAAATCGGCGGGCAAGAAGGGCGTGTTGATCGCCGGTGTCGATGGTACGCCGGATGGCCTGAACGCGATCACCAAGGGTGACATGACGGTGTCGGCCTTCCAGGATGCCAAGGGCCAGGCCGACAAGTCGGTGGAAACGGCGCGCAAGATGGCCAAGAACGAGCCTTTCGAGCAGAACGTGGTGATCCCGTTCCAGCTGATCACCCCGGACAACGTCAAAGACTTCAAATAGCCCTGCATAACAACAATAAGCCGGCAGGGCGGTCTTGGCCGCCCTGCAGATGGAGTACTTCCCTATGCTCGCTCAAGCGACTGTCTCGCAGCCTCCCGGTCTTCAGCCCCAGCCGCTGGAAGAACCCTACCTGCTGGAAATCGTCAACATCAGCAAAGGCTTTCCCGGCGTCGTGGCCCTGGCCGACGTGCAACTACGGGTGCGCCCCGGCACCGTGCTGGCGCTGATGGGCGAGAACGGTGCGGGCAAGTCGACGCTGATGAAAATCATCGCCGGCATCTACCAGCCCGACGCCGGGGAAATCCGCCTGCGTGGCAAGCCGATCGTGTTTGAAACCCCCCTGGCGGCCCAGAAGGCCGGGATCGCGATGATCCACCAGGAACTCAACCTGATGCCGCACATGAGCATTGCCGAGAACATCTGGATCGGTCGTGAGCAGCTCAACAGCCTGCACATGGTCAATCACCGCGAAATGCACCGCTGCACCGCCGAGTTGCTGGCGCGCCTGCGCATCAACCTGGACCCTGAGGAACATGTGGGCAACCTGAGCATCGCCGAGCGGCAGATGGTCGAGATTGCCAAGGCGGTGTCCTATGACTCCGACATCCTGATCATGGATGAGCCGACCTCGGCCATTACCGAGAAGGAAGTGGCCCACCTGTTTTCGATCATTGCCGACCTCAAGTCCCAGGGCAAAGGCATTGTCTACATCACCCACAAAATGAACGAAGTGTTTGCCATCGCCGATGAAGTGGCGGTGTTCCGCGACGGCCACTACATCGGCCTGCAACGTGCCGACAGCATGAACAGCGACAGCCTGATCTCGATGATGGTCGGCCGTGAGCTGAGCCAGTTGTTCCCGGTGCGCGAGACGCCCATCGGCGACCTGTTGCTGACGGTACGCGACCTGACACTGGACGGCGTGTTCAAGGACGTATCGTTCGATCTGCACGCCGGTGAAATCCTCGGTATCGCCGGGCTGATGGGCTCGGGCCGTACCAACGTGGCAGAAACTATTTTTGGCATCACGCCCAGCAGCAGCGGCGAGATCACCCTGGATGGCAAGGCGGTGCGCATCACCGACCCGCACATGGCCATCGAAAAGGGCTTCGCGCTGTTGACTGAGGATCGCAAGCTCAGTGGCCTGTTCCCGTGCCTGTCGGTCCTGGAAAACATGGAAATGGCCGTGCTGCCGCATTACTCCGGCAACGGCTTTATCCAGCAGAAAGCCCTGCGTGCGCTGTGTGAAGACATGTGCAAGAAGCTGCGAGTGAAAACCCCGTCGCTTGAGCAGTGTATCGACACCTTGTCCGGTGGTAATCAGCAGAAGGCCTTGTTGGCGCGCTGGCTGATGACTAACCCGCGGCTGCTGATCCTCGATGAACCCACCCGTGGCATCGACGTGGGCGCCAAGGCCGAGATCTACCGATTGATCTCATTCCTCGCCAGCGAAGGCATGGCCGTGATCATGATTTCCTCCGAATTGCCCGAAGTGCTGGGCATGAGTGATCGGGTCATGGTGATGCACGAAGGCGAATTGATGGGCACCCTGGACCGCAGCGAAGCGACCCAGGAAAAAGTCATGCAGTTGGCCTCCGGGATGACGGCAGTCCACTGACGTACAGAATAAGAAGGTGATGGGCTATGAACGCAATAACGGATAACAAACCCGCGACGGTACCCACCAAAAGTCGCCGACGCATGCCCACCGAGCTGAGCATCTTTTTGGTGCTGATCGGCATCGGCCTGGTCTTCGAGCTGTTTGGCTGGATCGTGCGGGACCAGAGTTTCCTGATGAACTCCCAGCGCCTGGTACTGATGATCCTGCAAGTGTCGATCATCGGCCTGCTGGCGATTGGCGTGACCCAGGTCATCATCACCACGGGGATCGATCTGTCCTCCGGTTCGGTGCTGGCGCTGTCGGCGATGATCGCCGCGAGTTTGGCCCAGACTTCCGACTTTTCCCGTGCGGTGTTCCCGAGCCTGACCGACTTGCCGGTGTGGATCCCGGTGGCGATGGGGCTGGGGGTCGGGCTGCTGGCGGGAGCGATCAACGGCAGCATCATCGCCGTCACTGGCATCCCGCCGTTCATTGCGACGCTGGGCATGATGGTCTCGGCCCGTGGCCTGGCGCGTTACTACACCGAAGGCCAGCCGGTGAGCATGCTCTCGGACTCGTACACGGCCATCGGCCATGGCGCGATGCCCGTGATCATCTTCCTGGTGGTGGCGGTGATCTTCCATATCGCCCTGCGCTACACCAAGTACGGCAAGTACACCTACGCGATTGGCGGCAACATGCAGGCAGCGCGTACCTCGGGGATCAACGTCAAGCGCCACTTGATCATCGTGTACAGCATCGCCGGACTCTTGGCTGGCCTGGCGGGTGTAGTGGCCTCGGCACGTGCCGCCACCGGCCAGGCCGGCATGGGCATGTCTTATGAGCTGGATGCGATTGCTGCGGCAGTGATCGGCGGTACCAGCCTGGCGGGCGGGGTAGGGCGCATCACCGGCACCGTGATCGGCGCGCTGATCCTTGGGGTGATGGCCAGCGGGTTTACCTTTGTCGGTGTGGATGCGTACATCCAGGACATCATCAAGGGCCTGATCATTGTGGTGGCGGTGGTGATCGACCAGTACCGCAACAAGCGCAAGCTCAAGCGCTGAAGCGCTTTCTTGTAGGAGCCGGCTTGCCGGCGATAGCATCGACACGGTCTCGCTGAAGAGCCCGGTTGACTGCATCGCCAGCAAGCCGGCTCCTACATTTAACCGTTTGTCTTCTATATAGCTCCACAACACTGAATTTCTTGCTATAAACGCACTCCGATGACCATTCGCCGAGCCCGTCCTGGTGCTTTTGGGGGTTATCTCGGAAAAATTGCCTGTCTTTTCAGTTGCTGCGCCCTCAAGTCGGCCTTAGACTGCCGCCCCTCGTAAATTGAGTGCCGGGTGGCGCTTGAAATGAATGGCGCCCTTCCGAGACCTGCAGAGGCCTTCCGGAACGCTCCCTTATTCGCCTTAATGCACGTATTTTTTATAGAGAAATCAATGACAAAGGAAAAGTTGCTGGCCATGCCGGCGGATGACTACATGAATGCCGAACAGCACGCTTTTTTCGAGCAGTTGCTGCAAGACATGAAAGTGGAACACCACGAGCGCATTGAACAGAACCGTATCGCCATTGAAAGCCTGGACACCCCGGCCGACCCGGCCGACGCCGCTTCTGTCGAAGAAGAGCGCACCTGGCTGGTCAACGCCATTGACCGCGACCAGCGCATGCTGCCGCAGCTTGAGCGCGCACTGGAGCGTATCAAGGAAGATTCCTTTGGCTGGTGCGATGACAGCGGCGAGCCTATCGGCCTCAAGCGCCTGCTGATCAGCCCGACCACCAAGTACTGCATCGAAGCGCAAGAGCGTCACGAGCAGATCGACAAGCATCAGCGCCAAGCCTGATGCGGTGAAGCGGGGGACCGTCCAGCGGTTCCCCGGGAAAGACCCGTTACACCCCGTCTATTGATCTGCTGCAAGCCACCCCACTAAAGGCCCATGGATAATGGCCCGATAGTGGCGTTTAATGCAGCGACAATAATGACAAGCAGTGGGGTAACGAAGATGGCTGGAGACGGATCTCTGATGGGCGCAGCAGTGCCACCGCAAGCGGTGGCGCGCGGGCTGCCCGGCTGGCTGACGCCCCTGTTGCAGAGTACCGCCCTGGTGTTGGTCCTGCTGGGCTTGGCGCTCGCCAGCCTGCCGCTCTACCTTTGCCTGCCACTGGCCCTGCTGGTGATCTGGCTGCCTCGATTGAAAAGTCGCACACCTGTTATTGCATCTTCCGATGCCGTCGATGCCATCGGCGAATTGACTCGCGACCTGTCCTACACCACCAGTCATAACGCGTTGTCTGCGGCCGGCGTGGCCTTTTCGGTCAAGCAACTGGCGGCCCGTGTGCAGTCGCAGTTGGGCGCGGCCAAGCAGATTGTCAGCAGCGCCGAGGTGATGATCGGCACTGAAAAGATCACCTCCCAGCTGAGCCGCGAAGCGCTTGGCGCCGCCAGCCAGGCGCATCAACGCAGCACTGAAGGCCGCGAAGTGCTGGCCCAGTCGATTACCCGCATGCACCAACTCAGCCAACGCGCCAACGCCAGCCGTGAGCTGATTGAAGCCTTGAGCCTGCGCAGCGAGGAAATCCAGCGAGTGACCTTGGTGATTCAGTCCATCGCCAGCCAGACCAACCTCTTGGCGCTTAACGCCGCGATTGAAGCGGCTCGGGCCGGTGAGCATGGACGCGGGTTCGCCGTGGTCGCGGATGAAGTGCGCGGTTTGGCAGGGCGTACCGCAACGGCCACCGATGAAGTCGGGGTGATGGTGGCGGACATCCAGCAGCGCACCGCCCAGGTGGTGGAGCAGATTCGCCAGTTATCGGCGGACTTGCATACCGGTGTCGAGCAGGTGGAGCACGCCGGCGAGCAGTTGCAAAGTATCGCCAGCCTGGCGGCCGATGTGGAAGGCCAGGTGAATGAAATCGCCCAGGGCACCGACACCAACCGCACCCAGCTCGACAGCTTGTTCCATGCCGTGGAACAGATGCGCAGCGACCTGGCTGTCAGCGATCAGCAAACCCGCCAGTTGGCCGACGCTGCCGTGCAGATGGAAGGGCAAGCTGAAACCATCAGCGAGCGCCTGGCGGAAGTTGGGCTGGATGACTACCACCAGCGTGTCTACGACCTGGCCCGCGAGGGGGCGAGCCGGATTGCTGGGCAATTCGAAGCCGATGTGCAGCAGAACCGGATCAGCCTGGATGACCTGTTCGACCGCAGCTACACGCCGATCGCCAACACCAGCCCGAGCAAGTACCACACCCGGTTCGATGGCTACACCGACCAGGTGTTGCCGCCGATTCAGGAGGCGCTGCTGCCACGGCATGAGGGGTTGGTCTTCGCCATTGCCTGCACTCCGCAGGGCTATGTGCCGACACACAACAAGGCATTTTCCCATGCTCTAACGGGTGATGCGCAGGTGGATGCGGTGCAGAACCGCACCAAGCGCAAGTTCGAAGACCGCACCGGGATCCGTTGCGGCAGCCACCAGCAGGCCGTTTTGTTGCAAACCTACACCCGCGACACCGGAGAACTTATGCATGACCTGTCAGTGCCGATCATGGTCAAGGGCCGGCATTGGGGCGGCTTGCGCCTGGGCTATAAACCTGAGGCAGTAAAGGGCGGGCGCTAAGGATTATTGTTGTTTATGCAATGGAGCTATTCCTGGGATAGCTTTTTCCAACTGGAAGAAAACCGTAGCATGGCCAACATTGTTAGCCAGCTAACTAATGCTGCGGAGAAGCTCCATGCAAAACAAAGTCGATGTCGCCGTGATGATTGGCAGTGGCGTACCTCAAACCCTGCGTGCGCTGGGCCAAAAAGCCTGTTGGGTGGTGTTGCTCAACGGTGAGCAGCGCGGCACCGCCTTTGCCAGTCGTGATGAAGCCGAGGAATGCAGGGCCGCCTGGCAGGCGCTGTTGCGCCTGGAGCAGTCGGACAGCCTGCATTGATAAGGGCTTATTGCGATTGATGCAGGCGTTGATTCAGCTCATCCACGGGAATTGCCCATTCAGCGTCCTCGCGTAACTCTTCCTTGAGAAAGGCCGCTTGCTGAGCAGACCAGAATGGCGCATCGATCAGCTTCACGTCCTCAGGCAAAGGATGCGCGACGATAAAGGCGTCGATGGCGTCCGGGGTCGAGTCCAGGCCCAATTGTTCAAACAAGGTTTCAAGGGTAGGGATTGGCGCGTTCATATCGTTCTCCATGCAGGGTGGTCGTTATGCATGGGAGGGTTGTGGCGCAGCAGAGTTCTATCGGATTGTCAGGACTTCAGCGCCCCGGAATCCACGGCGGCCTTCAAGGCCTTGGCCGACTCTTTTGCGGCGATGGCCGCCGCGTCGACGGTTTTGAACCAGCGGTCTTTTTCCACCTGGTGGGTGGTGACAGTGGTCAGCGGAGGCTTGGCCCGCATAATGATCACTGCTTGGAACTCACCGTCTACTTCCCTTGCGTCGCCATGGATGAAAAATTCGCCGATATCAAATTCCGTCACGTAGAGCCTTCCCTTGGAGATAACTGCACTGGAGAAACCTGGCCCGCAGGGCACAAACTTCAGTGGACGGGCCAGTATGGCAGTTGTTGCGGGTCGGCGGCGCAGTTAAGTTATCGGGCGGACGAAACGACCGCTCCATGGTGTGCTTGCAACTGGGCTTCTAGTTTCTTGGCCAGTTCACAAGCCTTGACATGGCCGCTGCGAAAGCCTTTTATTTGGCCGCTGAGCACTTCACGGATGTGGAAGAAGTTTTTACCGGCAGGTACAACCTGGTAAAGAACCGGATCCGAGTACCCCTCGAAGCCGCCCAAGCGGTAGTATTGAGCCTCGCCCTGGCATGATGAACGGGTGTGCGAAGACATTGCATTGTAGGTTGATCGTTGCATGGCCTGCTCCTTTCGATCGATCCGGTTGACTTGATTGCAACGTTTTGGGTGGTTTTGATTGGTGCTGCTGTTTTAGTATTGTCGTCGGCGATCTGCGCCTGGTTCCATGACAGCGTGCTTATTTGCGCTTGCGTGTCGGAAAACTGCATTTTTAACTGGGTTATTCTCTGAAGTGGGTCGGTCCGTATTCTCTGGCCGTTGAACCTGTGATCTCCTGTGGTGCTTGATGACCTTGCACAAGGTCCATCGCGTACGTCTGTACTGGTCTTATGGCGCGGCAGTGGGTTCTTCTTCAGTTTTTTTCAAAGAATGAGTGATGTGATCGTGCCGTAATGGCCGTTTTTTTGTGCTGCCCGCTCTGGCGGACAGCGCTCTTTTTGATGTGGGGGCGTTTCCTTGGCAGTCAGTAATCTGGATATGCACGCGTTGTTCGTGCTGGGTGATTTGCGCGCAAAGTTGGTCAAACAGTTTCAATCCCGTTTCGTTTACATCACTGAGCAGACGCCGGAAGGTATCTACATCGCCGAGATCGACACCGAGGCGGCGTTGGTCGTGGACGACAAGCCCCGCCTGGAACTCAAAGTTGGCGATCACTTCCGCGCAGCGGTATTGCCCAGCCGTGAAGGTGGCAAATTCGAACTGAAGTTCCGCGATATCAAGTTGACCGTCTATGGCCTGGGTGACTACGCCTTTGTCTCCTCGGCCGAAGGCCAGGGCATCGTGTTCAAGGAAGGCCACAGCGTGATGCTGGTGTTTGCCGCCAACGAGCAACTGCAGGAAGGCCTGACCAAGACCCTGAAAGCCGTGACCGGCAAGGCCGCCAAATGGCGCAAGGGTGAACTGGTGACTTTCAAGGCCAGCGAATAACCAGCAAATTCCACGAACACCCGTTATCTCCCGGAACCTCTACTACAGTTGAGTTGACTTAACTATTCAGAGGCTTCGCGCTTACGCAGCAAAGCCGTCCGCTGTCTGCTGCGATATCGCGAGGTGCAAGGGCATGAAAGGATTGAGAACGCTGTTGGCTGCATCCGTGACGGCCTTGAGTCTGTCCGTGGCCGCATTGCCGGTTTCGGCCGCCGAGACGCCGATACACTTTGCCGATTTGAATTGGGAAAGCGGCAGCCTGATCACCGAGGTACTTCGGGTGATTGTCGAAAAGGGCTACGACTTACCGACCGATACCTTACCGGGCACCACCATCACCCTGGAAACCGCCCTGGCGAAGAACGACATCCAAGTGATCGGCGAAGAGTGGGCCGGCCGCAGCCCGGTGTGGGTCAAGGCTGAAGCCGAAGGTAAAGTGGTCGGCCTGGGCGATACGGTCAAAGGCGCAACCGAAGGTTGGTGGGTGCCGGAATACGTGGTCAAGGGCGACCCTGCCAAAGGCATCAAGCCTCTCGCGCCGGAACTCAAGAGCGTGAAGGACCTGGCGCGCTACAAGGACGTGTTCAAGGACCCGGAATCCCCGGGCAAGGGGCGCTTTCTCAACAGCCCTATCGGCTGGACCTCGGAAGTGGTCAACAAGCAGAAGCTCAAGGCCTATGGGTTGGACGACAGCTATGTGAACTTCCGCAGTGGCTCGGGCGCGGCACTGGATGCCGAGATCGCTTCGTCGATCCGCCGGGGCAAACCGGTGCTGTTCTACTACTGGTCGCCGACGCCGTTGATGGGGCGCTACAAGTTGATCCAGCTGGAAGAGCCACCGTTTGATGCCGAGGCGTGGAAGACGCTAACGGATGCGGATAATCCTGATCCAAAACCAACACGCTCGTTGGCGTCCAAGTTGAGCATCGGGGTGTCGACGCCGTTCCAGAAGGAACATCCGCAGATTGCACAGTTCTTTGAGAAGGTCGAGTTTCCGATTGAGCCGCTGAACAAAGCCTTGGCGACCATGAGTGAAAATCACACGGCGCCACGGGAAGTGGCCCAGGTGTTTCTGAAGGAACATCCGCAGGTGTGGAAGGCTTGGTTGACCGAGGATGTGGCGCAGAAGGTTGAAGCCAGCCTGAAATA